>PLZP01000098.1 GCA_003152215.1 Acidimicrobiaceae bacterium
CGTCAGCAAGGCTGGTCAGGATAAGAACAGACGCGTCACCGGCCCGCCGGAGCACATCTTGTGCGTCGCCATTGTCTCTCGAAGCCACGGTCATCTCCTATTACGTCGACCAGTATATCAGTGAACGTAGTAGTAGGCGATGGCAAGCTCGTTTGTGGTTGAACGTAGCTAAGTACTACCGGTTATTTTTCCAGTATGAATGGAGCCGCCTATCTCCTCCCGCGCGCAATAGCTACGTGGAGGTACTAAAGAACCTCGAGCGCACGAGGCGTAGTCCCAGCATTAGTGCACCTAAGAAAACCAGAGCGACGACGATGAAGGCGAACGCGGTGCCTTGGCCCGCGATTACTCGCAGAATCATCCCCAACGCAACCGTCGCCAGCCACACTTCCACGCCCGCACCGAGTGAGACGCCGTTTTGGCGACGAACGAGCACGATAAGCCAGCCGATTGCGAGTCCGATAGCAAAGGGCCACGTCGTCGAAACCATGCCAGAAAGGTTGTCGCCGTGGTGGTGGTTGGAACGACCGATGCCAACGAAGAGCAGGACGACGAACATGTCAATAACTATCCAACGTCGAGTCATAGCGAACGACCCTATCGGCATTTCCATCCCGAGACATGCGAGCAGCGTCTCGCTGGCACCTCACCATATTCGTTCCATTGAAAGGGGCGCAATGACAACGAGACCTACCAAGGGTACAAGGTCGTCGCGCTTGCAACCCAAAGGAAACGTCTCACAGTGCTTGAGTCTTGATGGCTGATTCAGTTATCCCTCTATAAGTGATTGGCCGTGCCAAAATGTCCTTAGTTGACGATTGACAGATTTGTTAACGCATCACAATCGGGGGCAACGGTGCTGGCGAAGTACGTGGGAGTTGCGGCATTCGTAGTCGGCGGATCACTATTGCCAGCGCCCCTACTTGTTGCCCAATCCGGCGCACGAGGGAGTGCGCACGATGCAACTCGAGGAACATCGTCGATCCCCCACACTCTTGGTCCCTTACACATAACTTCGAGCATCGCACTACCAATCACTGCGGGTACCGTCATCACCTTTGCCGAGGCGCCGGATGGTGCAGTATTTCTCGCGCGACAAAGTACGACGACGCCAAAGCCATCTGTCGTGTGGGTTGTTGACGGCACGTCCGCTCCGAGCGTTGCGGAGCGCCTGCCTCGTGGGGCGAGTGCGTTGGCCGCGGATACCAAGAACCTGTACGTCGCCGACTACAAACGATTGACCGTGTTCAGCCGTCATACGGGCGACGAAGTTCGCGCCTGGGCCCTCCCGAATTTCAGTACGGCAAACACTTCGGACGCGGACTTGGTTTCCATATCGGCGTACAAAGGGATAGCGCTCGTCATGCTTCCGCGAGGCAAGTTCGAAGCGGTCTACCAAGTCAACGGCGCTACGCCGGCGGCGCCCAAGCTCGTCGCCCAAGGCTCCAGCATGGTTTTTGGGCCTGAGGGGTCGCTGTTCATTGAGCGCAGAGACCGTCGATTGGTTGAACGGACGGCGCGCGGCTCGGTGATCGTCGGCCCAAAGCTTCGCGACGCTCCGACCCCCCTCGGCGGCGGCGTCCAGTTTGTTGATGCCGTGGCCGCAGGTTTGGTGTGGGTGAGCGAGCCGGCCGGTCAAGGTCTGGACACCAGTTTCGCGATGTACGCAGAATCATCGCTCAAACTCGTGGGGAGCTCACACCAAGGATTGGTGAACGAACAGATTGTGGACAGTTCGTCGGGCGCTCTGGTTCTCGGGTTTGGTGACTCCCCGGTGAAGTGTCCCCAGACGTCGAGTCTTTCGAACGTGTGCGTCTATCGGATCTCGTCGGCCGCCGTGCTCAGCGATCCGACGCCGGTGGGATCCGCATTTGCACTGCTCGGTCCGCAACCGGCCGTCATCACGACGAACGGGACGTCCAATCAGCTCGATCTCGAGCGGCTCGCTTCATAATCTGAAATTCAACAGGCCGGAACGAAATAGAAGTACGCAACCCCGTTGAGTATCGTCACGTGTACGGTCGCCGTGATGTGCGACGGGGAGCCGCTGCTGTACACGGACTTCTCGTCGTCCGTGAGGCTATAGGTGGTGCCACTCGGCTTCTTGCCCGCGAAGTTCCACGCCTGCGTGTTGGGACCTAGGCCTTCCCACTTCGGCGTCGGACGCAACGTGCTGAGTACCGGAGTGTCGGTCTCACCGGTTTGCGCGACGTTCGCCTTTTGATAGCACGCGAGGAATGCGCTCTCCGAGGTTGCCGATCCGGGATAGTCGTGCTGGTAGGCGTAGATGATGCCAGCGGTCGGACTCACCGCCCATGCCTCTCGATACCCCGCGAAAAGCGCGCTGATCAGAGGATCGACGTCCACCGTCGGTGTCGCAACGACACGGAAGGTCGTGGTCGTCGTCCCGCTCTTGTTCGCCACGGTCAAGTGGTACACGCCCGATCGCACCGATTTGGCAACCTTCAGTGACAGGGTTATCGACGTTGGTGTTGACTTCACAATCCTAATAACGACACCCTTCGTCGCCGTAGAGACGGATCCACCCTTCAAGCCGGTTCCGGTGAGGACGATCGAAGAAGTCGCTCCGCCGTTCACATGGGATGTGACCGCGGCTACTTTCGGCTTGGCCCCGACCTTTGGTTTTATGAATTGAATCGCCACGGACGACGACGACGTCGCCGAGTGCGTCTCATCGCCACTCTTTCGAGCGACGACCAAGCACGTCCCGGCGCTGGACGATGTGAGAGTGAATGTTGTTCGATGTTCAACGGTGCAGCCCTTTGCCGTTCCGTTCGCAACATCGAAGATGACGGTGCCCTTACCTGATCCCCCCGTCGCGGAGAGAGCGACCGGCTTGCCCACGATGCCCTTTGCCGAGGACACCTTGAGGCTGGCCTGCGCCAATGCCGTGAACTTGACGGTTGCCGCCAATGATGAGACCGCGCCATAGTCACCATCGGCCGACTTGATCGCCGTGACGTTGCACGTTCCAAAGGTGGTCGCGCTCAGAGTGATCGGACTCGATGACGTGAGCGTGCAACCCTTTGCGGTCCCATCGGTCACGCTGTAGGTGACCGCGCCGCTGCCCGACCCACCAATGGTCGACAGTTTGACCGAGTGCGACACCGGCGCGGTGGCGGCGTTGACCTTCAACGGAGATTGCGCGCTCTTCTCGACCGCCGTCACAACGAACACCGGATCCGTCGTAAACGTGACCGTTGCGGTGCCGCTCACCGTCGCGGTGCCGGCGACGACCATGCCACTGGGCGTCAGCACGTAGATGGTGTCGCCGGCAACGATGCTCACGTCGGCAATCGTCAATGTGATCGGCAGCGTCGCGGCGGGCGACGTTCCTGTCCCCGTTTGCCAAGAGACCGCGACCGCGACCACGTAGGAGTGATTCGCGGGCACTTGCGACGCCAGCGCCGTGATGCTCGTGATGGGATACGCGCTGACGGTCGTGCCGGTTGGCAGTGCCCCACCCGGAACGGTGATCAAACTCGTGGTACTTGACGTCGAGAGCGTGATGGTCGTTGGTGCCGTCGCCGAGACTGTTCCCGAAACGGGCGTGCCTAATGATGATGGCGCCATGCCACTAGGCGGCGGCGCATTCGTCGGACCCATCGACGTGGTCACGAACGGTACCGCCGTGCTCGGCACCGAGTTGTTGTACGTGACGTGATCGCCATTGGCCGACACGACGACCGTGTACGAGGTATTCACCGTAAGTCCGCTCACGACGCACGCCGTAGGAATGCACGTCGTCGAATTGGTCGCGGCGACAGTTGCGCCGTTGTACACAACCGCGGTGTAGGACGACGCGTTTTGCACTGACGCGAACGCAACGGTGACGGACGTATTTGTCTTCGCCGTCACGGAGATCTGTGGCGTACCGAGTGGCATGAGGGCCAACGACAGCGGTGCCGACGACGCCCCAACGTTCGACGTCGCAAAATGAGTTCCATCGCCAATCGACGTGATCGTTGCGGTAAACGTGTCGCCGGTCGTCAGACCCGTAAAGGTGAATGTTCCCGATGTGTTGCCCGTAATCGGCGTCGTCGAATTCGCCGTCGTGTCCTGGAATGTGATCGTGCTCGAGACAGCGTTTGGGTTAGGAGAGAACGTCACAGTGATCGACGACGGTGACACTTGGGAGAGTGTGGGTGCGACGGGTGTCGGCAATTGGGGAGCAGCGAGCGTCAGGGGCGCGGACGCCGTGCCAACGGGTGAGTTCGAAAATGTCGTGCCATNNAGAGCCGAGCCCGACGTGTTGCCAGTGATCGGGGTTGACGTGCTCGTCGTGGTGTTGGTGAGCGTGATGGTGCTTGAGACAGCGTTCGAGTTGGGCGTGAACGTCACGGTGATTGACGTTGTCGACGTTTGACTCAGCGTTGGCGCGACGGGTGTCGGCAATTGGGGAGGAGGGAGCGTCACCGGCGACGACATTGCCCCTTCCGCTGAATCGGTGACCGTGCTCTCGTTGCCGATTGACGTCACTGTGGCGGTGTAGGTGTCACCCGCAGTGAGTGTTGCAAATGAAAACGAACCGGTCGTATTGCCCGATTGTGTAGTCAACTCTGTTGCATCTTGGTAGAGCGTGATGGTGCTCGACACGGCATTGGGGTCCGGCGTGAACGAACCACTAATTGATGTTGGAGAGGCCTGGACGATTGACGGAGCGGCGGGCGTCGGGAGTGGCGTTGCCGCGACGGCAATACCTGGAAAGACGACAATCACGCCAATCACTAGCGCAATGGCGGTCGAAAATCGTCGCACCGATGCCCTCCGCCAACGCCTCACGGCAACATCACCTTTGCGCATGCGCCCCCATGTGCTCTCTCGATACGTGCTGATTGGTCTACACGTTGATTTCATCGATTGCAAAACCGCGCTCGCCGAACGTCAGGGATGATTGACGAGTTGCGATGCCTGCGACCGAAGCAGAAAGCCTAGAGCAACTGCGCAAAGGTCATCACTGCAGCCGGGGGACGAGATCACCACGTCCCCTAAGCGTGATGACGATCCCGTATCTCGCAGACGGGCTGCGAACATCGGGATCATCGTTGCTGGTCCCAGACGGCGCAGTTGCAGAATTTCACTTGGTGGTGAATTTTCGTAACCGCCTTGTAACGTCGAAAATGCTCCTTCAGCGACTGACGGCGTCGCGAGAGTGGGCGATCTCACGCAGGTAACTGTCGAGCAGTGTCAAGAAGTACTCGAGGTCGAGGGGCTTGGTCAAGTAGTCCTTCGCACCGGCCTCGTTGAAACGTTTGATCTGCTCCTGGGACGCGTCAGCCGACAGCATGATGACCGGAATGGATGACGTTCGATCGTCGCGGCGCAGCTTTTCGAGGACATCGATTCCGGGCAGATCGGGCAGATGTACGTCGAGGAGTATCAAGTCCGGACGGTGCTGTTGTGCGAGCTCAACACCGAGACTCCCCTGCAGCGAACTGAGAAGACGCACGTTTGGTCGGTGCAACAAGAGTCGCTCGATCAGACGAACGTTGCCGATGTTGTCCTCGATGTAGAGCAAAGTCGCCGACGAAGTGACGCCCACCGGAGGCTCCAGTTGCTCCTCGTTGCCATCGCTTTCGGGCGTTGAGGGCCCGGCAGATGCAATCGGCAACTCAAGCCAGAACGTCGACCCGGTGCCCGGAGTGCTGTCCACGCCGAGGGAGCCACCGATGGCTTCCATGAGACCTTTGGAGAGCGCGAGACCGAGGCCGGTTCCTTCAATGCCTCTCGACTCCGCGTCGAGTCGATCGAAGGGTGCGAAAAGCCGGTCATGAAGCTGTGGCGCGACGCCAGGTCCCGTGTCCGTCACCGACAAACGCATCCGACCTTCGACGTCAACACAGTCCAGCGTGACCGTTCCGCCGGAGTAGTTGTATTTGATGGCGTTGGACAACAGATTCACCAATACCTGCTTCAGTCGCTGGAAGTCCGCGCGAACGTAGTGGTCGCCATCACAGTTGTCGATGATCGCAACGCCAAATTCCAATGCCTGCGCATTCACCATCTCGACACACTGGCGAGTCAACTCCGCGGAACTCACGACCTCGAGTTCAACGGCGATGCTTCCGGACTCCACGCGCGAGATGTCGAGGACTTCGTTGATAAGTTCCAAGAGATAGCCGCCGGACTTGACGATGTAGCCAATCAACTCGAGCTCCTCAGCGGAGGACATCTCCATCTGAAGAATCTGGGCGAAGCCGAGCACCGAGTTAAGCGGTGTACGCAACTCGTGACTCATTCTCGACATGAACTCGCTCTTGGCGAGGTTGGCGCGTTCCGCCTCTTCTTTGGCGACCTCCAGGGCCGACGCCGCCTCGACTGACTCGGTGACGTCGCGAGAGATCATCACCGCGCCAGTTGGATTACCCTCGGCGTCGCGCAGGGCGCGTCCCCGAGACTCGATGTCGACCCATTGGCCATCGGTTCGAAGTCCTCGAAAGCTGATCCGGACGGTTTCGTTCGTCGCAAAGCCGTGCGCAATCGCCTCGAGCACACCGGCCCGGTCGTCGGGGTGCACGAAGTCCATGGCGTGATGACCTTTGGTCTCTTCCTTCGAAAACGAGAAGAACGTGTCATTCGAGGGGCTGGCCTCTATGACCCTAAGGTTTTCGTCCAGAACGATGATGGAGTCGACGGCGGCGTCAAAGATCGCTCGTGACTTTTCAATGCTGTCGGCCAATGCGCTCATGGTCTCTTTGCGCAGCGAGATGTCGTGACCGACCGAGTAGTACAAGTCGCCGTCGCGCCGGATTGTCCACTTCATCCAGCGGTACTGGCCGTCGGCACATCGCTCTCGTAGTTCGAGCTCAACGGCCGAGGGGACGACACCGTCCTTGGCTTGGAATGACGACTTCACGAAGTCGAGGTCGTCAGGGTGGATGATGCTCGTGTAGGACTGACCGATGAGCTCTTCGGGCTGCCACCCGAGAATCTGTTTGAACGCACCATTCAGGAGGAGAAAGTTCCCGTCAGCGTCGGCGACCGCCATGAGGTCGCTCGAGTTCATGAAGAACTGTTCAAATCGCACGGGGCCGACGTCGGAACTCATCATTGCAGTTCCGAACGCGCGCGTAACGGCGACGCCGACAAAGAGTGGGTGGGAGGCACTGGGGCCAGTATTGCACTTTTTGTATGGCTCGGGACTGAGCCTCGAAATTCCGTCACTCGTCCACATTGCGGGGGTGGTGACAGGCAACGAAGCGTCCCGGTTTCAGTTCCACGAAGGCCGGCGCCTCTCGTTGGCAGATGTCCGTCGCCGCGGGGCAGCGCGGATGAAACGAGCAACCGGTCGGACGATCGGACGGGTCGGGCACGTCACCGGAGATGAGAATCCGCTCTCGACGAGGCGCGTCGGTGTCGTTCAGCTCGGGCACGACCGACAACAGTGCCTCGGTGTAGGGGTGCATCGGCGCTTGGTACAACGCCTCCGCGTCACCCAACTCCACGATCTCGCCGAGGTACATCACGCCCACGCGGTCCGACACGTGACGAACGACGCCGAGGTCGTGCGCGATGAAGAGATACGTCAGATGCAATTGGTCTTGGAGGTCGGCCATCAGGTTCAGCACTTGCGCCTGCACTGAGACGTCGAGCGCCGAAACCGGCTCGTCGGCGACGACCAGTGATGGATTCAGCGACAGAGATCGCGCAATGCCGATTCGTTGGCGCTGGCCCCCGGAAAATTCGTGGGGATAACGGTGCACCGACGCCGGGTCCAGACCAACTGTCACGAAGAGGTCGCGCACGCGCTCGAGAATCTCCCTCTCACCGGCCATCTTGTTGATGCGCATGGGATCGGCGACGATGTCGCCGACCGTGCGTCGGGGATTGAGCGAGGCGTAGGGATCCTGGAACACCAACTGCATCTCTCGTCGATGCGGTCGCAACTCACGTCGTGACAGTCCCACCAGTTCCACGCCATTGAACTCGACGCTGCCCGAGGTGACCGGTATCAGTTGCACGAGGCAGCGCGCCAGGGTCGACTTGCCACACCCCGACTCGCCGACGATGCCGAGCGTCTCGCCCCTCTTCACCTCGAGCGAGACGCCGTTGACTGCCGTGTTGAGCGAACGTGCGCCCAATTTCTTGCCGCGAGAGGTGAAGGACTTGACGACGTCGGTCGCGCGCAGGAGGACCTCGTCACTCATCAGCAACTCCTCGAACGGTCGCCTGAGATCGAATGGCCACACGCTGCTCGTCACTCAACCAGCACGCGTCAACGTGGCCGTCGCCACCACGCAGGATCGGTCGCTCATCGCAGATCGCCATCTTGTGCTGACAGCGCGGCCCGAAGGCGCAACCGGTCGGTACGTCGAGCGGTGACACGGGAGTGCCGGGGATCGTGACCAGTCGTCGGTTCTTGACGTCGACGCGCGGCACGGCGCCGAGGAGGCCCCAGGTGTAGGGGTGGCGCGGGAAGCGCACGACATCGATCTCCGGTCCGATTTCGGCCGGCCGTCCGGCGTACATGACGACGACGCGATTCGCCACCTCGGCGATCACGCCCATGTCGTGGGTGATGATCACGATCGACGAGCCGTAGGACTCCTGCAGCTTTGACATGAGGTCTAAGATCTGCGCCTGCGTTGTGACGTCCAACGCCGTGGTCGGTTCGTCCGCAATCAATAGTTTGGGGTTGCACGAGAGCGCCATCGCGATCACCACGCGTTGACGCATTCCTCCCGAGAACTCGTGCGGGAAGTGATCGACGCGCGTCTTCGGGTCGGGGATGCCGACCTCGCCCAGTAGTTCGATCGCGCGCGAACGGGCCTGCGCCTTGGTCATGTCGCTGTGGGCTCGTATCTGCTCAACGATCTGCCAGCCCACCTTGTAGACGGGCGTCATGGCCGTCATCGGGTCTTGGAAGATCATGCCGACGTCGCCGCCGCGAACGCTCTGGAGTTCGCGGTCCGAGAGTCCGAGAATCTCGCGCCCCTCGAACTTCACGCTGCCGGTAATGGCGACGTTGGAGTCGCGTACCAGCCCCAGCATGGAGTACATCGCCACGCTCTTGCCAGAACCGGACTCGCCGACGATGCCGAGAACCTCCTTCGCGCCCACGTCAAAGGAGAGTCCGTCGACGGCGCGCAACGGTCCCTGGCGCGTCGCGAAGGTAACTGAAAGGTCACGGACGCTGAGGACCGGTTCGTTGAGCGTCGCGTCAGACAATGCGCACCCTCGGGTCGAGCAGGGCGTAGACGACGTCGACGACGGCGCTCGCCAGCACAATGAAGAAGGCGCCGTACATCACGGTGCCCATGATGACGGGCAGGTCGAGGTTCTCGAGCGCGTTGTAGGTGAGGAGTCCCACTCCGGGCAGACCGAACACCACCTCGGTGAGCAGCGCCGCGCCGCCAACCAACGCACCGACGTCGAGTCCGAAGAGCGACGTGATGGAGATGAGCGAACAGCGAAGCGCGTGACGCAGGAGTATCCGTCGTTCGGACAGGCCCTTGGCGCGCGCGGTGCGCACGTAGTCCTCGTTGAGGGCGTTCACCAATTCGGCGCGCAGCACGCGCGCGTAGATCCCGGCGTACAGCGCCGCGAGGGTCAGCCACGGGAAGAGGAGATGCAACGCCCATTCGCCCGGGCTCTGGGTGAGCGGCACCCAGCCCGGGGCCGGTAGCCACGCGAACACCGATGAGTGCAGTTCGTTTTGGGTAATGAGGTTCACCACCTCCCCCAACCAGTAGGCGGGAACCGACACGGCGGCGATGCCGAGGAACATGATGAGCGGGTCGATGAACTTCCCCTTGTTGGCGGCGGCGACCAACCCACCCAGGACGCCGACGATGAGCCAGATGACCACGGCGCCCAGGACGAGCGAGAGCGTTACCGGTGCGGCCGCGAGTATCTGAGGCACGACCTTGTCGCCGATGTTCACGTACGACGTGAGATCACGCTTTATGAACAGGTGGTCCATCATGAGCAGGTACCGAATCGGCAACGGTCGATTCAACCCGAACGCGATGCGCACCTGCTCGACGACCGCGGGCGACGCACTGCGCCCGGCGATGCGCGCCGCGGGGTCGACACCGGGTGTGGCGAAGAAGATCAGGTAGACCATGACACTGATCGTGAACAGCACGACCACGGCCGAGGCAAATCGTCGCAGAATGAATCGGAGCATTTAGATGGAGCCCCGCAGTTTTGCCTTCGGGTCGAACGCGTCGCGGAAGCCGTCACCGAGGACGTTGAGTGCTCCGGCCGTCAAGACGATCATCAGGCCGGGCATGATGCCTACGAGCGGTCTCGTATAGAGCAGGCCGAGTCCGTCGTTGATGATCGTGCCCCAGCTGGCCTGCGGCGCCTGGACGCCGATGCCGAGGAAGGAGAGGGCCGATTCGGTGAGCATGTTGAAGGCGACCATGAGCGGAAAGAACACGATGATCGTCGGCGCGACGTTCGGCAGGATCTCCTTGCGCAGGATGTGAAAGTCCGACGCACCCGAGCCGATGGCCGCCTGAATGAACTCGCGCTCCTTGAGCGACAGCACGATGCCGCGAAGCGGGCGTCCCACGTAAGGGATGAACACGGAGGCGATGATCAGAATCGGGATGGTGAGTGAACCCTGCTCAATGTGGATGAAGAGGAAGTTGATGCCATTGGTCTCGAGGATGACCGACAGTGAGATTGCCAACAGGTAGACCGGGAACGCCCAGATGATGTCGAAGATGCGCGAGACGATCCAGTCCACGGCGCCTCCGAAGTAGCCCGCGGCAACCCCGGCGATGGCGGCGACCGCCACGCAGATCACCGCCGAGCTCGCACCGATGTAGAGACTCGAGCGCCCCCCGTAGAGGAGTCGGGCGAACACGTCGCGGCCCTGGTCGTCGGCGCCCAAGAAGTAGTTGCTGAAGTGCCACGTCGGTCCGATCGGCGTCACCCCATAACCGAGGCCCTGCGTGTTCGCCTGGAGCACGTTCACCGTCTTCCCATTCAGACGGATTGTGCCCGTGATGTTGGACGCGAAGGGATTCTCGTGGGCGATGACGTGGGCGTAGAAGGGAGCGAGCAGACAGGCGGTGACGATCAAGACGATCACACCGAGCGCCAACATCGCCGCACGATTTCTTCGAAGTTGTCGCATTGACGACCGCCAGGGGCTTTCTGCTCCCCTGGCGGTCAAATCACTGCTCTCTTGGAGAATCACCGACAACGGTGACTCAATGACTGGGTCTACTTCACCCAAAGTTGGTCCACGTACATGTAGAACTGGCGAGAGAACTGGTAGTTACCTACGCGCTTACCGATGAAGTCGATTTGCTTCGGGTTGAAGAGCGGCACCCAGGGCGCCTGCTTCATCAACGCCTGGTCGACCTGACCCCAGATCTTGTTCGCCGCAGTCTGGTTGGTCAGCTCGAGCGCCTCCGCCTGGTTCATCTGTGCGTCAATCGTCTTGTTGCAGAAACCGGCGATGTTGATGCTGTTGTCATTGCCCGGATGGAACTGGGAGCAACTGAGCAGTACCTTCAAGAAGTCCGACGCCGCCGGGTAGTCCTGATACCACTGCGTGAGACTGATCTGCACCTTGTTCTTGGTGTTCTGAATGTAGTTGAACTGGATGTTCGCCGACTGCGGCTTCAACGTGGCCTTGTAGCCAATGGAGTTGAGGACGCTGAGAACGTACTGGCCCACGGCCTCGTTCACGGGGTCGTTGGTCACGACGAGTCCGACCTTCATTCCGGCGGTGCCCGACGCCGTCACGAGGGCCTTCGCCTTCGCGAGGTCCGGACCGGCGTAGGTCGAACTCGTTCCCTTGTTGTAGAGGCACGACTGCACGAAGCCGGGGAAGCCGGGCGGCAAAATCGTGCAGGTCGGCGTCGCGAGCAACTTCCCTCCGAAGAGGCTCACGGCCGCGTTCTTGTCGATCGCGTAGTTCAGGGCCTGGCGGGCCTTGAGGTTGTTGAACGGAGCAAGGTTCGTGTTCATCGGCAGGTACCAGTCAGCGGTCAACGTGTTCACGTGCAACTGGCTGGCGTACTTCGTCGACAACTGCTGCAGTCGGTCAGAGGGCAGCGGGTCAAAGACCCAATCGGCCTGGCCGTTCTCCACGGCCGTCACCTCTGACTCAACGGTTGAGCCGAAGGTCATGTCGATCTCGTTGGGGTAGCCCTGGGGCTGCGCCGCCGCGGACCACACCTTGAAGTAAGGGTTGCGAACCATCACGAGTCCCGTATTGGGGTTGTACGACTTGAACTCGTACGCGCCGGTGCCGGGCAGCGGCGTGTCGCCCGCGTCCTTCGAGGGTGCCGTCGAAGGCAGGATCGAACCGAAGGGTACCGCCAACTGGTCGAGGAACTCGGCGTCGGGTGCGGTGAGGTTAAAGACGACGGTGTTGGTCGCGGCGTTCACCACGACGCCGCCCTTCAACGTGCAGGTGGCCGGCTTGGTCAGACAGGCCGCTCCCCCGACGATGACGTTGTACCAGGAACCGGCGTTCGGGTTGGAGACCTTGAAGAGGCGCTGCATCGACGAGAGGACGTCATTGACGGTGACCGTCTTGCCATTGGAGAACTTGATGCCCTTGCGCAGCACGAAGGTGTACGTCTTGCCGTTATCCGTCACCTTGGGCATCGCGGTTGCGAGGTCGGGTACGACGTCGAACGAGGCCGCTCCCGCGACCTTCTGGAAGCTGACCAGACCGTCGTAGGTCGCCTGGTAGAGCTGCCAGTACTGCAACGTGTAGTTGACCTGAGGATCGAGCGTGCCAGCGGCCGTCGATGCCAACAACTTGACGGTGCCGCCGGCGTGCTGCTTCTGGTACCCCGTCGCGGCCCCGGCTGGCGTGCTGGCCGTGATGGCGGCGACGCCGAGTGCGCATACGGCGAAGGACGACAGAAGCGCCCCCACTCGTTTCATGGACATGAGACCTGTCATGCAATTCTCCCTATTGGTCGTGCTCGGTATGTTCTTCTCTTCTTTACTACAAGATCACTGGTCGTGTTGTGCCAGAAATCCTTCGACAACGGCCAGGTAATGCTCCGGTTCTTCGATGAAGGGCATGTGGCTCGAGTTCTCGAAGATCTCCCAGCGCACGTCGGGAATGTTGTCGAAGAACGGCTGCACGGTCCCGGGGGTGGCCTCGTCGAACCGGCCCGAACAGAGCAGTGTGGGGGCAATGATCGCGTGGACCTTGTCAACGATGCTCCAGTCCTTGAGAGTCCCGATGCAGAAGAACTCGTTCGGGCCGTTCATGACGTTGTACACAGTGGGGTCCTCGTTGAGCATGTCGGAGGTCGCCACGACCTCCGGTGGATTGGGCACGACGCGACAGACGTGCAGGTCGTAATAGACCTGCTGCGCCTCGAGATACTCGGGATCATCGGTCGTCCCGGCCGCCTCGTGGCGATCGAGCGTCGCCTCGACGTCGGGTTCGAGCTCCCCGCGGAGAATCTTCGCCTCACTCGCCCACAGCGCCATCGACGCCGGGGAGTTCGAGATCACGAGCGCCTTTAGTCCCTCGGGTTGGCGGATAGCGTGCTCAGCGCCGAGCATCCCTCCCCACGACTGCCCGAGCAAGAAATAACGGTCGTTGATGCCGAGGAAGGTGAGGAGGTTCTCCAACTCGTCCAAGAAAAGGTCGACGGTCCAGAAGTCGCCGCCGCGTTCGGGCATATGCGTCGAACGTCCACCGCCGATCTGGTCGTAGTGCACGACGGGTCGACCCGTGTCGGCCAGTTTGGCCAGGGCCAGCACGTAGTCGTGCGTGCAGCCCGGTCCTCCGTGCGCGACGACGAGTGGCGTCTTTCCCGAGCGCAGGTCCCCGGTCACTCGATACCACGTCTGCCACTCGCCGAATGGCGTGAAGCCCTCCACCACGTTTGTCGTTGCCATGGGTGAACAGTAGATGGTCGCCCTGGGCGACGCAAAAGGATTCTTTGTATCCACTTAACGAATATTACGCCGTCTTGGAACTGGAGTCGCCGTGCGCTGGGAGATCGCCTCGCGCCGCGACGGCGTTGCAGGTTGGCGCCGCGTCGACGGCTCTCGTCTAGCGTGGATTGACCTATGGCCCTCTCAATCGGAATCGTTGGACTGCCCAATGTGGGTAAATCAACGGTCTTCAACGCACTCACCAACAACAACGTGCTGGCCGCGAACTACCCCTTCGCCACCATCGAGCCCAACGTCGGCGTGGTGTCCGTGCCGGATCCTCGGCTCGGCGTACTGGCGACAATCTTTGCTTCGGAACGAATCCTCCCGGCCGCCGTCACGTTCGTCGACATCGCGGGCATCGTGAAGGGTGCGAGCGAGGGCGAGGGCCTGGGCAATCAGTTCCTCGCCGCGATCAGAGAGTGCGACGCGATCTGTGAAGTCGTCCGGGTCTTCGTCGACGATGACGTCATCCACGTCGATGGTCGAATCGACCCTGCGAGCGACGTCGCCACGATCGAAACCGAACTGATCCTCGCCGACTTACAGACGCTCGAGAAGCCCCTGGCCCGACTCGAACGCGAAGCAAAACGTGGCGGCAGTGATGCGCCGGCGCGTCTCGCGCAACTGAAGAAGGCCCAGGCCGCGCTCGATGATGGCCTAGTCATCTCCAAGGTCGGCAAGGAACTCGACCGCGCCGTGCTCGCCGATCTGCACTTGCTCACCGACAAGCCCTTCATCTACGTCTTCAACGTCGATGAGGAGACGCTCGGGAACCGGGAGCGCTGCGCAGCGTTGATTGCGTCGGTCGCCCCGTCCCAGGCCGTCATACTCTGCGCCAAGATTGAAGCGGAACTGGCCGGACTCGACGAGAGTGAAGCCCTCGAGCTCCTGCAGTCCTTCGGGCAGGAGGAGTCAGGTCTCGCTCTGCTCTCGCGCGTTGGTTTCGCGGCACTCGGTCTCCAGACCTTTCTGACGGCCGGTCCCAAGGAGACGAGGGCGTGGACGATCCATCAAGGAGCGACCGCCCCCGAAGCGGCCGGAGAGATTCACACCGACTTTCAGAAGCACTTCATCAAAGCCGAGGTCGTCTCCTTTGAGGACCTCGTCGAACTGGGCACGATGGCGAACGTGAAGGCCGCGGGCAAGGCTCGCATCGAAGGCAAGGAGTACGTCATGCGTGACGGGGACGTCGTGGAGTTCCGCGTCGGCGTATGACGCGGTACAATTGACGTAGGCGTATGCGACAGAGGTCGGCGCCTAGAAAACTTCAGTTCTAGGAGAACCATGACCTCTGACACCTTCAACTTCAAAGTTGCCGACCTCTCGCTGGCTGATTTCGGTCGCGCCGAGATGACCCTCGCCGAGCACGAAATGCCTGGCCTCATGGCGATGCGCGCGGAATTTGGCACGAGTAAGCCACTCGCGGGCGCTCGAATCGCCGGATCGTTGCACATGACGATTCAAACGGCCGTGCTCATCGAGACCCTCGTCGCACTCGGGGCCGACGTTCGCTGGGTCAGTTGCAACATTTTCTCAACCCAGGACCACGCCGCGGCGGCGGCCGTTGTCGGACCGACAGGCACTCTCGAGAATCCCAAGGGTGTCCCGGTTTTCGCCTGGAAGGGCGAGACGCTGGAGGAGTACTGGTGGTGCACCGAGCAGATGCTTCGCTGGCCCGGACACAATGGACCGACGATGATCCTCGACGACGGCGGTGACGCCACGTTGTTCGTGCATAAGGGACTCGAGTTCGAACGCGCCGGCTTCGTGCCCGCGCCAGAGAGCGCCGACTCCGAGGAGTACCGCGTCATCTTGGCACTGCTTGACAAGATCGTCTCGAACGGCGAGCCCTATTTCGAGCCAATGGCCAGGGAGCTCATCGGCGTGTCGGAAGAGACAACGACGGGCGTGCACCGCCTCTACGAGATGGAACGCGATGGCACGTTGCTCTTCCCTGCGATCAACGTGAACGACGCGGTCACCAAGTCCAAGTTCGACAACAAGTACGGCTGTCGCCACTCGCTCATCGACGGCATCAACCGCGCCACCGACACGCTGATTGGTGGCAAGGTCGCGGTCATCTGCGGCTACGGCGATGTCGGCAAGGGATCGGCCGAATCGTTGCGCGGTCAGGGTGCGCGCGTCATCATCACCGAGATCGATCCAATCTGTGCGCTGCAGGCCGCGATGGACGGATTCCAGGTCACCACCCTCGAAGAGGCCCTCCCCTACGCCGACATCATCGTCACGGCAACCGGTAACCGTGACATCGTGTCGGTCGAGCACATGTTGATGATGAAGCACCAAGCCATTCTCGGCAACATCGGTCACTTCGACAACGAGATCGATATCGCGGGTCTCGCCGGTCTCGCCGGCGTTCGCCGTGAGAACATCAAGCCCCAGGTGGACAAGTGGATCCTCCCCAACGGCCGAGCAATCATCCTCCTCTCGGAAGGTCGCCTGCTCAACCTGGGCAACGCGACCGGCCACCCGAGCTTCGTGATGAGTAACTCGTTCACGAACCAGACAATGGCGCAGATTGAGTTGTTCATGAACAATTCGAATTACGAGAAGAAGGTCTACGTGTTGCCCAAGCACCTCGATGAGAAGGTCGCGCGACTGCATCTCGATGCGCTCGGCGTGAAGCTCACGACGTTGTCGAAGGTCCAAGCCGACTACATCGGCGTGCCGGTCGAAGGTCCCTTCAAACCCGACACGTACCGCTACTAACCTCGCTCGCTCGCCGGGCTACGTTGAGTTGTCATGGAGTCATCAGCGCGGGAAGCGTCATGAGCACGGCGGAGTCCACTGTCGAATGTCCCGTATGTCGCGAGATCAACAGACGAGGCACCGTCGCGTGTGCGCGCTGTGGACAGACACTGCTCTCGGACGTCCAGATGAAAGACCGTCGGGCCCAAATCGAACAGTGGAAGCGAGAGGCCGAACGCGAATCGGTGGACTATCCGACAATGGCCAACCTCTTGAGCGACCGTTTCTCCGACAATCCGCAGAACAAAGGTAGGTACTTCGGGTCAATTTCGAATTATCGCAAACGCATCGGGCTGCTGTGCTTGTTCGTGCCGGTACTCATAGTCGTACTTTGGGCCGTCGCCACCGGTCGTTGATGTTCAATCCTTTAACCACCCCACCCACGAAGGAAGCACGAGCGTGGGCCGCCGCCGCATTCGCTCAAGGCGCGCGCGTTACCGCAACGAAGCGACTCACTGGCGGCGCGGCCACGACTATGCACTTGCTCGTCATCGAGGACGTCCATGGCGCCCTCCACCACGCGGTACTGCGGCGATGGACTGACGAGGACGACGTCTCGGCCGGAGCCGAGTGCGTGCAACGTGAGGCCCACGTCCTGACACAACTGGCGACGACCGAACTCCCAGCACCCCGGCTCTTGGCGATCGATCCAGCGGGTACGTACTGTGGCCACGCCGCGCTGCTCATGACCCGATTACCGGGCCGGATCGACTTGCAGCCGAAGAAACCCGATGAGTGGCTCCGTGCGTTGGCCACGATGTTGGCCGAAATTCATCGCACACCGGTGCAGGCGCCGCCGGCCCAGTCCTGGCTGGAAGTGAACGGACTCATCGTTCCGGACTGGACAAGTCGTCCGGAGCTCTGGCGCGACGCCTTCGCGTTGATCGGTGAATCTCCTTCAGCCGACGATGAGTGTTTCATTCACCACGACTATCAACCGTTCAACGTACTGTGGCGCCGCGGTGCGCTGACGGGTGTCGTCGACTGGGTCTGGGGATCCACGGGTTCGCCAAGCTTCGACGTCGGGCACTGTCGACTGAACCTCGCGATCTTGTATTCCCACGAACATGCGAAGCGATTCCTCGAACTGTACGAAACGATTTCGGGCCGCACCGTCAACGCATGGAGGGACGTTAACGAACTGGTGCAGTACTTACCCGGTTGGCGTGATTTCCTCGGCGGTCAAGTCGGAACCCGAATGGTGATCGACTTTGAAGGTATCCACGACCGTGTTGAACGGACATTGGCCGACGCACTTCGCAGAGTGTGATTCGACCTATCTACGTCGATGCCTACGTGGGCATCGCATCGATGGGAAACCTTCGCACGCGGACCCTCTATTGGCAACCTTCATCGAGGTTGACCGTGACGGTCTTGCTCGTTTGAACCGTGAAGTGAAGGCGACGTTTGCCGTCGAAGAAGGTACTCGACGTCGCGGCGTAGCGTCCGGGCGGTTCCACCCAGCCAAACTCCTGTCGTACGAGTGGATGCAGTCCCATACGCTCACGCCGTGAGGGTCCACTCCCGCGCAATGCGCCAGCAGACTTCGCTTAGCGATACCCAGCGAAGATGTCGTTCACTTGCCCCTCGACGTGCATGGGATTGGTGACGCGGACGAACCACTCCATGCTCATCGTCTCCTTAAATCGTTCGCGGCCCATCTTCATCCAGAACGAATCGCCCATCTGTGAAATGTGCGCGGCGAGTGCATCAAATTTGGCGCCGGTGACCGCGCTGACGTCGATCGCGGCCGACACCTGATCGTCTGGCGTGCCCATCTCAAACTCTTCTTCGTCGTGGTTCTCAGGTTCAGGTTCACGTACGATGCCCTTCGCGGCATCGGCTTCGGCCCGCTCGCGGTCTTCCTGTTCCCAGCGCGCGCGCCAGGTCACCATGACGGAGTCGGGAATCGCATTGAAATAGAGGGTCGGCTCGTAGTCGATCATCTCGAGAGCGGCGAGGGTGATGCGGTGCGCCTGAATGTGGTCCGGGTGTCCGTAGAAGCCGTGCTCGTTGTAGGTCATGATCACTTGAGGACGCTCTTGCATCAAGGTCTCGGCCAGTTTCGCGGCCGCGACGTCAACGGGCGTGGCCCAGAACGAGTCGGGGTCGTCGTTCTGGGGCCAACCCTTCATGCCCGAGTCGCGATAACCCAGGCGTACGAGTCGGTTGATGCCCAGAATCTTGACGGCGTTGTCGAGTTCGACGGCCCGTGTCTTGGCGACCGCGTCGCCGTCGTGGTGACTGGCGTCAGGCTTGGATCCGTCGGGGCCGTCACCGCATTCACCATTGGTGCACGTCACCAGTACGGTGCGCACACCTTGATCGGCGAGGAGTCGGTAGAGACCCCCGGTCGAACTCGCCTCGTCGTCGGGATGGGCGTGCACCGCCAGGAAAGCCAGTTGTTCCATCACAGTCCTCCAAAAAGGTCGCTCTTGTCGTCCGCTGTCACATCTCGGCTCCAGGCACGCTGGTAGTACTCAATGCCAAAGAGCATCGTGAACAGCTCATCACTCATGGTGACCAGTTCCGCGTTGTCAACCTGGGAGGCGTGCGTCGCAATAGCCAACTGCTTGCGCTTGGCGAATGCGCGTACATCCATTGTCGACGCCACGAGCTCGTCGGGGACATTGAGCCCGGCACTGAGCACCCAGGCCGGCAAGAAGACGTCCTTCGCTCTCGCACCTTCGATGAACTCCTTGAGGACGCTCGTCGGCACGACTGGATAGTAAAGGCGCCGGGGGCTTGTCGCAGCGTCAAGGGCTCGACGAGTCACCACGTTGGCCATGATGTGGTCCGGGTGCCCGTAAAATCCGTTCTCGTCATAGGTCACGACAACGCTCGCGTGCACCTCGTCGAAGATTGCCGCCAGCGTCGCTGCGACCGCGTCAACCTCAGCGTTCATGAAGGCCGACGGTCGTGCGTTTTGGGGCCATCCCGCCATGCCCGAATCGTCGAAGCCGAGCGAGATGACTCGAGAGAATCCGGCAACGATGGCCGCGCGCTGGAGTTCTCCCGCTCGTGTCGCGCGCGTCCATTCAACGTCGTGCAGGGGATCCGAGCCCGGTCGAGCGTGTTCATCGAGACCCAACTGTCCGTTCGTGCAGGTGACGAGGATGACCTGGTAGCCGAGGTCAGCGTAGTGCGACGTGACGCCCGCGGTGAAGATTGCCTCGTCGTCGGGGTGCGCATGGACGCAGACCATCGTTGGAGGAAACGTCATCTTGAGAGACTATGAGGTCGCCAGTTGGACGATACGCACGATCAGCAACGTCCCGGCAATCAGAAGATAAGAACCCACGCAACGCAGTAAGACTCGGCGCGCGAGCGACGTTGGGGAGGGCGCGAGCAACGTCAACCGAGGCGTGCGCCAGTCACGCTTGTCGATGTCGTACTCGACCTTCGCACCGGCCCGTCGCAACCCAATGGGAAGTCCAATGACAAGTCCGACCGCGGCCACGGCCGCGAGTGCGACCAACAACGCAACGACATTGACCGAGGTAAACAACGTGGAGACCATCATGGTGATGGAGAGCACCACCAAGACCGTCACGATGATGGATGCCGCGGCATTGAGCCACTTGCCGTTCACCCATGGACCTAAAACTTCGCGGTCATTGCAAAGTAGGAGCACGAAGATGGTGGTGCTCGGCAGCATGAGTCCGCACATGGCCTGGACAGCCAAGGTGATGAGTCCGAGCGGCGCGCCCGGCAACAAGGTGACGACACCCGCCACCACTAAGAGTCCGGCGAAGGAACCGAAGAATCCCTTGGCATCGCGAAGACGTGCGTTGAGTGAGTGGCGCGCACCCCCGAGATCACCGAGCGCGTACGTACTGGCCAAGGTCACCGCGGCCGCACCGATCACGGAGGCGTTGAGAAGGAGGATGGCGAACAACGTTCCCGAGCCACCGCCCACGTAACGACCGAGTCCTTTCGCCACGCCCAGTGCGTTGCTGTACGCGTTGGTGTTGCCGTGCTGCGAGAGTCCGGCCGCCGTCACGCCCATCAACAGTCCGGCGCTGACGACGACGATCAGCGAACCGAGAATGGTGTCGACGCGCTCGTAGTTGAGCCAACGCGGCGTGATCTTCTTGTCGACGATGTTGGATTGCTGAAAGTACAACTGCCACGGCGCCACGGTGGTGCCGATGATCGAGATGATGAGTAGAACCGCGGCGGACGACGCGCCGCCTCGGATCCCCGGAACGACCGAGTGACTGACCAGCGACGTGAAGTGGGGCTTGGCGATGATAACGAGCGGCACGATGACGAAGTTGATCGCGACGAAGAGCATCATGAATCGCTCCCAGCGCTGGAACGATCCAGACGCCGTGACGGCAAACAAGAGTACGGCCGCGACCGGCACCGAGATATAGGGACTGACGCCGAAGTACTCCATGGAGAGTGAAATACCGATGAACTCGGTGATGATGATCAGGAAGTTGAGCAGCAAGATTGAACCGATCGAGACGTTGCCCCAATACTTTCCAAACCGCTCGCGGATGAGACGACCGTGACCAACACCGGTGACCGCTCCGAGACGGGCCACCATCTCCTGGTTGATGATGAGCACAGGGATTAAGAGCGGCAGCGTCCACAGCAACGTGTAGCCAAAGTTTTGACCGGCCTGGGCGTAGGTCGAGACGCCACCGGCGTCGTTGTCACCGACCATCACGATGAGTCCGGGTCCGATGATCGCGATGAGAGTGAGGAAGCGTGCTCGAGCACCGTGACGAGTCCCGGTGTCGTGGGCACGAATAGTGCCGAAGGCACCGCTGATCTGATGTTCTTTAGCCTGCTCGCTTTGCACGATCCACCTCCTTTCGTCTCTGCGTGGTCGTTCGGCGAAACAACCACGGCGAGACCGGAAGGGTGACTAGGCGCCCATCGAGGCAGTCGTTCGAGGTTGTGACAGTGCGGCGCTCACCGCGAGGGTGGTACTAGGGGGTTTCAGAGAGCCCCCTTAGAACGTGACTCAAGACGACGCGGCATCATTCCTCCACCGCGTGCATGCCGAACTCGCGTCGCCAGCCCTGAGGCAGGAGCTCTTCGAGTAAGTCGTCGACCGTGATGACGCCGACCATTTTTCCGTGGTCGTCGTCGAGGACTGGCAACACTGTGAGATTGAAGTCGCTCATCTTGCGCGAAATTCGGTGGAGGTCCCAGTGAGGATGGACGTGCGCGAGTTGCGTGCGCGCGACCGTCAAGGCGAGGTCGGTGCCTCGAGCGCGCACCAGCGGCGCAATGGACGCTGCGCCAATTGGTTGTCCACTGTCGTCAAGAATGAAGACGGCGTGCAGCGACTCCGCGGGCACGGTTGACGTTCGAATGGCTTCGAGGGCGTCCGCCGCGGTGGCGGTCGCGGGTACCGAGACAAAGTCGGTGTTCATGAGGCCGCCGCCGGTGTCGGCGTTGTAAGAGAGAAGTCGGCGGACTTTGGTTTGTTGGTCCGCGCCGAGACCCTCAAGGATCGGCAAACGACGATCCTGGTCGATCTCACTGATGAGGTCGGCCGCGTTGTCGGGCTCCATCCGCGACAGCAGTCGCGCCGCGTCTACGTCAGAGCGTCCTTCGAGGAATTCCAGCTGGTGCTCGACATCGAGCTCCTCGAAGACGTCGGCCTCGAGTTCGCGGTCCAGACCAACGGCTTCAATGATCTCCTCACCCTCTTCGTGGCTCGCCTGCTCGACGAGGTCGGCAATCTGGGCGGGATGAAGTTTGGCCAGTTTGCGATAGGGAATTCGAAGTCGCGCGGTCGGCACGTGCGAGACAAAGGGCTCGATAGACGCAAAGTCAACAATCGCCTCAGACTTCACGCGCTGACCAATGCTCTGTCCAAGGACCCGACGCAGGAATGGTCGACGACCGGGGTCGACACCCACAACCTCCCACTTGCCGTCGATCTGGGCAATCTCGATGTCGTTCGCCGTGATGAGACGACCGCGGACCAAGTTTATGAGGTGTCGTGCCAACAGGTCTTCCGCCAACAGCAGTTCACCGGGGCGACGCTCGAATCGACGAAGATCGACGCGCTTGCCCTCGAAGGTCATGCGGCCCTCGGCCAGTCCACCGATCTTGCGAATTGGAACGAAGAGGTCGCGACCCTCGATACGAATGACGGCTCCAACAACAGGTGGATGGGGGTTGTCCCCGAGGCGCGCGACGAAGTCTTGGACGCGACCAATCCGGTCGCCGTCCGAATCGAAGATTGGTCGGTGCAGGAACGTGGAGAGGTGGAGAAAATCAGTCATCTGTTGCCTTTAATGGTCCTTTTAGGTTACCCCTTCGGACCAATCGCCTCTTCAGAAGCAAGTGAAATCTCGGCGAACGCAACGCGAACGAGTTCGTGCCCTAGGACTTCGTGGGCTTGAAGTGAGCCAGTACGTGAGCCACGAAGGCAACGTCGTCGTCGCTCACTCCGGCGTGGGTGACAAATCGAGCTCGTCGTGGTCCGATCGTGCCCCCGTCGACACCAACGTTTGCGAGTTCCTCGACCAGTTGACGGGCCTGGGGATGATTGAACGCGACGATGTTCGTTCGACAGGACTCGGGGTCGTACTGCGCTTCGGGAAACGCGGTCGCGAAGAGTTCGGCGAGCGCTCGGGCACGGACGTGGTCATCGGCCAACCGATCGACCATCGTGTCGAGTGCCACCAGTCCCGCCGCTGCGAGGAAGCCTGCTTGGCGCATCGCCCCACCGAGGCGTTTTCGTTCGATTCGTCCCTGCTCCATCAAACTGGCGGGTCCGGCCAGCAACGAACCGGCCGGTGCACACAGTCCCTTGGAAAGACAGGCCATCACCGTTGTTGCCGACGCGGCGTACTGCGCCGCGGTGGTGCCAGTTGCGACGACTGCGTTGAAAAGCCGTGCCCCATCGAGGTGGACGGGACGCTCACCAACAGCGAGCGCGAGCGCGTTGATGTCACCCACGTCGAGCGGCGTACCGCCTGAAGGCATGTGGGTGTTCTCCAGGGCCACCATCGCCACGTGAGGCTGGTGGTCCTCTTCTGAGTCAATGACGTCAAGAACATCTCGAAGAGCGAGCGTGCCACTCGTGTCATCGACGCAGGCGAACTGGATACCGGAGTTCCTCGCCGCGGCACCCATTTCGAAACTCACCACGTGCTGACCGCGTCCCGCAACAATGAGGTCGCCGGGCTTCGCGAGGATGCGAACAGCGATCTGGTTGCCCATGACCCCCGACGGAACGAAGATCGCCGCCTCCTTGTTGACCAATGCCGCGAAGCGGTCCTCCAACGCTCGGATCGTGGGATCCTCGCCGTAGCCGTCGTCCCCGACAACCGCGGTCGCGATAGCGTCACGCATTTCCTGCGTTGGCTGGGTCAGCGTGTCACTTCGCAAGTCCACTCGTCGAGTCATGGACCGAGGTTATCGGCCGACTTCTACAATGGTCCGATGCGCGACGAGATCACTACCGGATTCAGCGAAGGAACGAACGTGAACCAGGAGCTCGGTATCCGCGTCGTTGAAGTCACGCCGGAGAGAGTCGTGCTGCAAGTTGAGGTTGGCCCGAAGGTTCACCAGCCCTACGGCATTTTGCACGGCGGCGTTTCCGCGTTGATGGCCGAGGGCGCGGCGTCGATCGGTGGCGCCATCAGCGTCGGTCCCGACGAGATCGTCGTCGGGACCGAACTCAACTGTTCGCACCTTCGCCCAATGAGTAGCGGCGTCCTCACCGCAACCGCGACGCCTATCCGCAAAGGACGCACGGTGCACGTGTGGGCGATTGCACTGACCGACGAGAGCGACCGGATGATCTGCATTTCGCGCTGCACGCTGCAGGTGTTGAAAGCACCCCCGGCGACGAAGGCCTAAGAGGCTGTGTTTTATCTAGCGAGTGCGTCAAGAGACATGGCCTGCGCGAACAAATCATGACCTAACCGAATGATTTGATCGACACCCAATGGATTCTCTTGGAGTCCCTTCTCGTGACTCCCTCCAAAAGAGGACCGAGGCATTGAAGCGAACTTTGAAACGTCGTTAACGCGATGTTCAAAATCTCGCACAACGAATGCCATTGGAGGTTCGTGCCATCTGAATTGCCAAGGCGCTGAATGGCTTGGGCGACTCAGTTACGCGGGAACGCCACCCTCTCTTGCACACTGAGTGAAATGTGACAGCCCTGAATGAGAATACGATTCATGACCACGACAACAGCCGCTGCGCCGATCTCGCATAGCGGTCAGGTGCTCTCGCGCGCAGTCACGTTCCAGTTCGCCCTTGATCCCAACATCGAACAGCGTTCGCTACTTGCTAAGTGCGCTGGAGCCCGGCGCTTCACCGTGAATCACCACTTGGCTCGCGTGAAGGCCAATCTCGAGACCAGGTCAACTGAGCGTGACGCATCCTCAGGCCCCGAAGGCCCGTTCGAACCACTCACTCACTCGCTCTCGTGGTCGGGGATTTCCTTCATCAACGAATTCAACGCCTGGAAAAATGGCTTGGCCGAAGACTCACCAATCAACGATGACGGCAGCCGAGGTCTGTCGTGGCGCCACGATTTGCCCGGCCACGTCTTCGAGTGCGCCAGCGTGGACGCCGCCCGAGCGCTCGAGAACTTCTCTGCATCACAACGCGGTTTAGCGATCCTTCGCACCTGCGTCTGCCCAAATTCGGACCGGTCAAACTCTTCGGGCCCAGCCGAAAGGTTCGGCGCATGATCGATGCCGGACGGTTCCACGTCTACTCCGCGACATTGAACCAGCGCGCGGGACGTTGGATCGTCTCGCTGACGGGTGTGGCCGCTGAACTGCACCACGCCGAACGTAGCCGCAGTGCCCGTCACCCCGTTGCCGTGGGGGTCGACCGAGGGATTACTTCTCTTGCCGTCGCCGCGGACGCGAACGGCACCCCCTTCCAGGACTTTGAGGGGGTGAAAACATTAAGAGCAGCGCAAGCCACGCTCAAGGCGGCCAACCAGGCCCTGGCCAGAACCACACCGGGGTCCAAGGGTCGCCAACGAGCAAGGGACCGACTCGCCAACACTCATCGAAAGGTCGCCAACATTCGACGACACCTGGTCCACGAGGCATCGAAGGCTCTCGTAACGAGAGCTCAGGTACTGGCACTCGAGGATCTCAACGTCACGGGCATGGTGAGAAACCGACGCCTTGCGAAGTCGATTTCGGACGCCGCGATGGGAGAACTGTCCCTTCAGATCCTCTACAAGGCCAAGTGGCACGGCGTTGAAGTGCGAATGGTTGACCGATTTTTTCCCTCGTCCAAAACGTGCTCGGGTTGTGGCGAAATCAAACGCGAACTGAACCTTTCACAGCGGACGTACTTCTGCGTCGTCTGTGGTTTGGTCATCGACCGGGACCTCAACGCGGCCATCAACTTGGCCCGTTGGCAACCCGACGAGTCGCCTTCGGGCACGGCGCCAAACACCCCGCGCGCTCTACTTCTCTCTACAGTCTGATCCCTCAGGGATCTGCACCGCGAAGCACGCGGGAAGAGCCGATCGTCACCCGCACAACCATCACGACACTGTGATGAGGGCACTGGGTCGGAACCGAGGACTTTGACAGATCATCGTCGAGGAAGTCGGACGGCGAACAAGCATCGCTGAGCCACCCGGCTTAGTTAATCAAGGTGAGCCGGTGGGTCCAATTGGGACACACGCTGTAAGTCGTAGACTGATTCGAAGGAAATCGCGAAGGAGCTGGCTATGGGCGTTCGCTTTAAGGGCTGGGGCATTGGCCTGCCCGATCGAATCGTTACGAACGAAGAACTGTCCCAGACGTTGGACACGTCCGACGAGTGGATCGCCGAGCGAACGGGTATTCGCGAGCGACGCGTGGGGGGTTCCGCGGTGTCACTCGGCGTCATCGCCGGGCGCAACGCCATTCAAGATGCCGGGCTTCTGGTCGGCGACATCGACTTCCTGGTCCTCGCCACAACCACGCCCGACCGACTCTGTCCGGCGTCGGCGCCGATGATCGCCAACGAATTGGGTCTCAACTGTGCATCAATGGATGTGAACGCCGCCTGTAGCGGCTTCATGTACGCGGTGCGGACGGCGCAGGGACTGCTCGAGACCGGCAATCGTCGGATCCTCGTGATTGGGTCAGAAAACCTCTCGCGTTGGGTCGACTGGAGTGACCGCAACATGGCCGTGCTGCTGGGCGACGGCGCCGGCGCCGCGGTCCTGGAGTACGACGAAACGGGAACTGACGTGTTGTCCTTCGTCCTCGGCTCCGATGGTTCGGCGGCCGACCTTCTCACGTGCGAGCACGGTGGCTACTTCCAAATGGATGGCAAAGAGGTCTTTCGCAGGGCGGTGCGCGTCGTCGTTGACTCGGCCGAACAGGCGATGAAGATCGCCGACGTCAGTCCCGATGACATCAACCTCGTCATCCCCCACCAGGCCAACGTCCGCATCATCAAGGCGGCCACCCAACGCCTCGGTATTCCAATGGAGCGCACCGTCGTCACGCTCGACCGATACGGCAACACATCGAGTTCGTCGATTCCCCTCGCCTTCTTCGATGCACGTCAGAACGGTCGAATCAAATCGGGCGAGTACGCATTGATGACGGGGTTTGGCGCCGGGATGACCTGGGCGTCGGCGGTCGTGCGGTGGTCGCGTTGAGCGGTCCGTCACTCGTCATCCTCGCCGCCGGTCGCGCTCGTCGCTACGGCGGAGTGAAACAGCTCGCACCGATTGGCAAGCACGGCGAGGGCGTCATCGACCTCTTGGCCTCCGACGCGTACGCCGCGGGCTTTGACGACATCGTTATCGTCGTCAACGCGGATACCGGTCCAATGATCGAACAGCACGTCTCGTGGCATTGGCCCAAGGGCCGCAAGGTCACCTTTGCGGTCCAGACCAAGTTGCGCGGCACCGTTGAGGCGGTCCTGGCCGCCGAGAGCAGTCTGGACCTCTCCAAGCCCTTCGGCGTCTCCAACGCCGACGACCTCTACGGCCGCGAAGCGTTCATGCGACTCGGAGCGCACCTCGCCGAGAGTCCCGAGCACTGTCTGGTCGGTTTCGAACTCGACCGAGCCCTGGTTGGCAACCTGCAAGTCTCTCGTGGTACCTGCATGGTCGAAGATGGCATCCTCACCGACATCATCGAGCGTCGCAACGTGCACGCCACCAACGAGGGTTACGATGCCGACGACGGCCTCGAGCCCGAGTCGCTCTCCCCGCTCACGACGGTCTCGATGAATCTTTGGGGATTCCAACCATCCATCGTCCCCTTTATGCGCAAGGCCATCGAGGAGCACGATTTCTCCCAAGAGTCCGAAATCCAACTCTCGACCTTCGTGGGCCAACTCTTGAAGACCGAGAAACCTCGGTTCGATGTGCTGCACACGCGTTCACGCTGCATCGGAGTCACCCACGCGCAGGACCTTGCCGTCGCACAACTCCTCGTTCGCCTTGAAATCGAAGTCGGGCAACGTCCGGAGTACGCCTTCGCGGAAGGCTCGACCACTACGCCACCCGCTGTCGACTGAAGACGTCGAGCGGTGACAGACCCGTTCATCATTCGTGAGGCCACTGCTGCCCACCTCGATGACATACTCAACTTGGAGACGCAAATAACTGGTCTCACCCAACTTCGCGAGCGTGAAATCGTCGATGCGGCCATTAGTGCCCATGACTGCCTTGTGAGCACTGACGGTGCCGAGAGAGTTATTGGCTATGTCGTCCTCGCGCAAAAAGCATTCTTTGGGCGCGACTTTGTGCGCCTCCTCGGGGTTTCCGATGATCATCGACGTCTCGGAGTTGCTACTGCCCTGCTGGCTGGCGCACTTGCTGGGTGCTCAACGAAAACCGTGTTCATCTCGACGAACGAATCGAATGTCGTGATGAGATCACTGCTTGCGCACCACGGCTGGACATTTAGCGGAACCTTGACCGGGATTGATGAAGGAGATCCGGAGTTTGTCTTCTGGAAGCAACCGATTGCGTCTACGAAGTAACTGTTCGTCACACTGCCTTGGTCGTATCCGAAGAAATGGATCCGTCACGAATACGAATTCGGCGCCCGGTGTGCGCAGCGACGTCCTCGTCGTGCGTCGCAATGATGATCGTCACGCCGAACTGCTGCTGAAGGTCGTCGAGTAGGGCCAGAAACTCGCCCGCGTTTGTGGAGTCGAGGTTGCCGGTTGGCTCGTCTGCGATAATGACTTCCGGTGAATTGGCCAGTGCTCGAGCGATGGCCACTCGTTGCTGCTCCCCGCCGGACAGTCGCGACGGAAGGTGTCCGAGCCGATGGGCGAGGCCGACCTGGCCCAGCAGGACACTGGCGCGCGCTATGCGCTTCGCGTTTGAGGACTCGCGCGGCACCATGGCGATAGCCACATTCTCTTCGGCGCTCAATGTCGGTATCAGGTTGAACTGCTGGAACACGAAACCGATCTCTCGAGAGCGGATATCGGTGAGGACACTGTCCGATTCATCTTCGAGCGATCGACCGGCGAAGCGAATCTGACCCGAGGTCGGTGAATCGAGTGCCCCCAGCAGCTGGAGAAGTGTCGTCTTGCCCGAGCCACTCGGGCCCTCGAGCGAGACCGTCTCTCCACGTGCGATGTCCAAGTCAATGCCCCGCAAGGCGTTGACCGTTACGCCTCCTTTTGAGAAGCTGCGAGTCACGCCCTTCAATGAATAAAGAGGTTCCCCAGAAGAGGACTTTGGGTTGTCGTCAACCACAACTTGCGTCATGTTTCATACCTTTCAATGGGAGTGGATTTCATCCGAGGTCTCGCAGCGCCGTCGCCGGAGAGAGTCGTGCCGCCCGCCAACCACCCACAGCACCGGCGATGAGACCGCCAAGTAGAGCGCCGCCGAACGCGATGACGATGGTGAGAGGGTGAATCGGTGCGGTGAGATGAACCGTCCGGGCCACGGTCGCCGACGTCGTTTGGCCCAAGAGACCACTCACCTTCGAAGCGCCCACGGCGAGACCAGTGCTCGTGACACTGAGCCCTGGACCGATGGCTCCGATGATGAGACAGATCACGGACCCGACCGCGATACCGATGACGCCGCCCACGACGCCAATGCCCAGCGTTTCGGCCATGATCTGACGGACTACTCGTCCGCGCGACCAGCCAATGGCCCGCAACGATCCGATTTCGCGCACACGCTTGGAGACACTCGAAAGCGTCAACAGACCGGCGATGAGAAACGCGGCCAACAAGATGATCAAAGCCAGGGCCCCACCCAGGTCATTGGCGAGTTTGCGGGCGTTGGAAAGACTCCCAGTTACCTGATCGGCCAACGACGCAGACGTGAGTACGGTCGCTCCGGGGAGGGCCGACTTGATGGCTTTGGCGACTGCGTTCACGTCGCTCGCGTTGTCGACCGATACGAGCACCTCATTGATTCGATTCGTGTTGGTGGACAACGTCTGAAGGTTGGAGGTACTGAAATACACATCGGAGACATCACCCGTCAACGTGGGATTGACCAATCCCACGATCTTGTAGTTGACCTTGTTGATCGTGAGCGTGTCCCCGACTTTCAATGCCTTCTGCGACGCGTAAGCAGTCGTGACCAGCACCTGGAATTTGGCGACCGACGGCGTCGTCGAAAGCCACGTGCCCTTCACCAATTGAGCCTTAGTGACCAGTCCCGAGGTGGTGTTCGCCGGGTTCACTCCGGCGACGGTGTACGTCGAGGTGCTGGTGTTGGTGGTCGGCGGATTGAGTACTTGGTTGACCGTTTGCTCGGGAACGACCACGTTCTGCTGGTAGGCCTTCTGGGCGGGCGTGAGGCACTTGGCAAACGCAGAGCTCGCGCCGGCTCCGAATCGGAAGCCGCCACCGCCGCCGCCACCAAATCCGCCGCCACCGGTGGTTCCTCCAGTGCCGGAGCCGGGAAGCGTCGTGGTGGTGGAGCCCAATTGCTTGGTGATGAGTGCCTGGATGCATGTCCGTTCAGCGGCCTGCTCGGCTGCCGTGAGCACCGGGGGTTTGACGCTGGTCGAGATCGTCTGCCCGCCGGTCTTGATCGACGCGGTGATCTTTGGCACCGTGCCTGTTTCGTGAAGAGCGTCGAGCGATAAGGCTCCGACGGCACTCTTCACGCCCTTCACGTTCGCGACGGTGCTCACTGACTGGGAAGGAAAGGTGATCAATGTTCCGGGAACGAAGAAGTCGTGTGTGAACTTGGTACCGGCCGGACCGAGCTTGGCCAGGTCGGTTATCACCGAAGAGTTTGCCGACGCGAGCGCTGCAGCATCAGAGGTATTCAGAGAGGTCCCGCCCCGCCCCGCGAAGAACCCGCCTCCGCCGCCTCCGCCGCCTCCGCCGCCGAAGCCACCACCGCCGCCGAAGCCGTTGGAGGGCGTCGTCGTGGTTGTCGTTGCAGTGGAGAGCGTCGGCGCGACGGTTCGGGTCACGATGATGTCGGTACCCACGGAGTTGAGAGGCGACAGGGCCTTGTTCTGGGCGTCACTCAGGCCCTGCGATACGCCGATGATCCCCATGACGAGACCGACACCTGCGGCGAGGCCAATCGCGGTGACCACCGTTCGACCGAGTCGCCGTCGCAACTCATTCCATGCGTAACTTAGGGAAAACAAGGTGACCTACCAAGGATGAAAGCGATCAAACTTTTTGGCCGCTTCGCGAACTGTAGCCAGCCGTTTTCCACTTCATATTGGTTTTTTATGACCACGAGCGCATTCTTATAGCGGCCTTACCGTTGAATTATCTTGCGCGTAGTCCTCGTCTCTCCGAGAGACGAATCGCCACAACTATTAACCAATGTGCCTCTTGTCGCAAGTACCTCACCGCGCACATTCCGCCTGACTGAATCGGAAGAAAGCGGCCCGGAGGTCGTGGTGGTTTGGAACTTCTCGCTTCGGCTCCGAGTGATGGGATGTGGGAAAGATGTCCCGTCCGCTCGTCGTCAGAGTTTGTTATCAGTGCCAGTCGCGTGAGGGCGTCGTGGCGCCCAGGCGCAAGGCCTCGACGGACTCGGCCGTGAGGGCCAAGGTCCCCTGGCCGCGTTGCAGCGTGCCGCGAATCATCAACGCCGGTGACTTTCGCGCAACGAGGGACCAACGGGCCCAGGCACCCTTGGAGAAGATCACGTTGACGTGGCCCGTCTCGTCCTCCAGGTTGATGAAGACCGCACCGTTCGCGGTCTCGGGATGCTGACGGTGCGTCACGACTCCGGCGACGAAGACCCTCGAACCCTCGGCGCCAATCAGGGCGTCGGCGCGCGTGACGCCGCGCTCGTTGAGATAGTCACGCACCAGCGCGATCGCCGTCGCCTCGGGCGTCAGGCCCATCGACCACATGTCATCGGCCACCCGTTCCATCTCGCTCGTCGCCGGTAAGACGGGCGCCTCGAGACCGGTCACCACGCCGGGCAGTCGATCAAGCGTGCCCTGGGCGGCCGCGCCGGCCGACCACGCGAGCGCGCGGCGAGTCGCGCCAAAAGAATCCAGCGCTCCGGCGGCGGCGAACACTTCGAGGTGGTGTTGTTGAAGGCCAGCGCGGCGCACCAGGTCCGAAGAGTCGCGCCACGGCGCACCCTCCACGACGCGCGTCGCGAGCTCTTCGCCGATAGTGCGCAGGCTCCCCAGGCCGAGTCGCACGTCGGGATCATCGCGGTCGCCCTCGAGCGAAGCTCCGACGCGCGAACGATTCACGTCCGGTCGCCGCACGCGCACGCCGTGACGCTGCGCGTCGGCGACCAGGCTCTGGGAGGACCAGAAGCCGAGCGGTTGCGCGTTCAGCATCGACACGAGGAACGCCGCCGGGTAGTGGACCTTCAACCAGGCTGAGCAGTAGACGAGGTGCGCGAAAGAGACCGCGTGCGACTCGGGGAATCCGAAGTTGGAGAACGCGGCCAGCGCGTCGAAGAGTTGGTCGGCCGGCGCGCCCTCGATGCCGTTGAGCGCCATACCGGCGTAGAAGCGACTCTTGAGTTTCATCATGCGCAGTTCGGAGCGCTTGGCGGCCATGGCCTGGCGCAGTTCGTCGGCCTCGGCCGGCGAGAAGCCCGCGACCGCGACCGCCATCTCCATCAACTGTTCCTGGAAGAGCGGCACGCCGAGTGTGCGGCGAAGGATCGGCTCGAGGCGCGGGTGCAGGTACGTGACGGGCTCGTCGCCGCGACGCCGTCGGATGAACGGGTTGACGGCGTTGCCCTGGATGGGACCGGGACGGATGATCGCCACCTCGATGACGAGGTCGTAGAAGCAGCGCGGCTGGATGCGCGGCAACGTCGCCATCTGCGCGCGCGACTCCACCTGGAAGACGCCCACCGTGTCGGCCTCGCACAAGAGGTCGTAGACGGCATCCTCCTGGGGCAGGGCGCCGAGGTCGATCGTGAGGTCGTAGAAGCCCTGCACCTGATTCACGCAGCGATGCAGCGCGTCGAGCATCCCGAGTCCCAGCAGGTCGAACTTGACGAGTCCAATCGCGGCGCAGTCGTCCTTATCCCACTGCAGGACCGTGCGCCCCGGCATGCGGCCCCACTCAACGGGACAGACCTCAATGACCGGGCGGTCACAGAGCACCATGCCGGCCGAGTGGATGCCGAGGTGGCGCGGCCGATTGAGCATCTGGGTCGCCATGGTCGTGACGAGTTCGGGCACGTCGGCGCCCGCCGTCATGGTGTGGCGGTCCACGCTGTCACGTAGTTGGTTGGCCTCCTCCTCGTTGAAGCCGAACGCGCGCGCCACGTCGCGCAGGGCCGAGCGCGGTCGATACGTAATCACGGCCGCGACCTGCGCGGCGTGGCGACGGTCGTAGCGCTCGTAGACGTACTGGATCACCTCCTCGCGCCGACCGGACTCGATGTCGACGTCGATGTCCGGTGGACCGTCGCGCGCCGGGGAGAGGAAGCGCTCGAAGAACAGGTTCAGCTTCACCGCGTCGGCGTTGGTGATCCCGAGGGAGAAACAGACGGCCGAGTTCGCCGCCGAGCCGCGGCCCTGGCAGTAGATGTCGTTGCGACGACAGAACTCGGTGATGTCCCAGACGGTGAGGAAGTACCCCGCGAACCCGAGGGTGCCGATGACGGCCAACTCGTGGTCGATCTGTCGCCACGCGCCCGCGACACGCTCCTCCTCGCGGGTACCGTAGCGCTTCGTCGCGCCCTCGGCGACGATCACCTCTAAGTACGACTGCTCGTCCATCCCCGCGGGCGTCGCGAACGGTGGCAGGTTGGGCGCGACGAGGCGAAGGTCGAAGGCGAGGGCGACGGCGAGCTCGCCGGCCTGGTCGACGACGCCGGGCCAGCGCGCGAAGCGGCGGCGCTGCTCGGCGTCGCTTCGAAGGTGCGCGAGCGGCGAGGCGTTCAGCCAGCCCTCCATCTCCTCGAGGCTCTGGCGTGCGCGCAGCGCCGAGAGCACGTTGGCGCGCGCGAAGGCGTCGGGCGTGGCGTAGTGCACGTTGTTCGTCGCCACCAACGCAACGTCGCGACGAACCGCAAGCTCGGCGAGGACGTCGTTGCGCGCGACGTCGTCGGGCGCGCCGTGGTCCCAGAGCTCGACCGCGACGTTGTCACGACCGAAGGCGCTCACGAGGCGCTCGAGTTCGCGCTGCGCGGCGCGCGGTCCCTTGTCCATCAGCGCTCTGGTGAGCGAGCCCTTGCGACATCCACTCAGCACCAGCCACTCGTGCGCGCAGTTCGACACCTCGTCGAGCGTGAAGCGCGGCGCTCCCTTCTCGCCGCGGCGCAAGTGCGCTTCGCCGAGCATGGTCGAGAGGTGGCGATAGCCCTCGGGCGAGCGCGCGAGCAGCACGAGGTGGTCGCCGGAAGGATCGTGGACCCCGACGCGGTCGTCGTTCGCGTCGATGGCAATCTCGGTGCCAAAGACCGTGGGCAGTCCAAAGGCCCGGGCCGCCTCGGCGAAGCGCACGACGCCGTAGAACCCGTGGTGGTCGGTGAGCGCCAGACCCGAGAGGCCGAGCCGCGCCCCTTCGGCGGCGAGCTCCTCGGGGTCGCTCGCGCCATCGAGGAAACTGAAACCCGAGTGGGCGTGGAGTTCGCCGTAGAGCGCCATCAGTCGTAGATCCCCGCGAGCCACCAACGATTCGACTCGGCGGTCAACAACAGTGCTTCACCCGAGACGAGCAGGATCTGGAGGTGGGCTCGGCGCCGATTGAGCACCCACCACCGCTCCACCAACGGCCAGGGTCCCGCGTGCCAGATCACTTCGCGACGCAGTTGGTGTGAGAACAACAAGGTGGCGGGCGGCTCACTGAGAAAGCCCCTTCCCTCCATGACGACGAGGTGGTCACTGGCGTCGCGCAACTGCACCGCGACGGGACGCGCCAGCGTCGTGGCTGGCGACGGCGCGCGCATCTGTCCGGGCCAGGGCGCACTGTCACGACTCGTGGCGAGCGGTGACCCCCACGGCACGAGCGTCGCGCGGTCTTCGGGGACCCGACCACCGCGAAGCGACGCCACCACGACCGCCTCGGCCCCGAGCCGGCGACGCACGCGGTGCGCGGCCGCGTCGGCGCGGTCGTCGCCGGCACCACGCTGACCAAAGAAACCGAGTTGCTCGTCGCCCACCTCCTCCTCACCACGCAGTTGACGAAGACGTCGCGCGAGTTTGAGGTCACGTTGAGCGTCGAGTTCGAAGAGTTCGCCGCGTGCGACGCGGTGCAGCGCCAAGGCGTGTTTGTTGAAGCGCTCCGCGACGCGCGCCACGTCGAGGTTGGCGAACGAACCAACCGTGTGCAGTCCGAGTCGCTGACAGGTCGTCGCGACGTCCTTTCGACCAAGTGTCGAGAGCGCCAGCGAGCGACGAAACGAGTCGGTCGCGCCGGGCGCGATCACGCGACCCTGGCGCGCGGCGACCTCCGCACAGAACAGTCCGTCAGCGATGCCGAGTCGCGGTTGCTGGTGCGCAACGTCAATAACGGTGCCGCGAACAATCTCGAGCACCTTCGTCTCACCGCCGAAGAAGCGACTCGGTCCGCGTATCGGGAGCACGAAGAGACCGAGACGGATCGACTCGGTGAAGGGACAGAGGATCGTCAACGCCTCGAGCAGCGCGAGGTGGTCGCGCAGCGTGGAGCCGTCGGGCGCCTCGTCCTCGAAGGCCTCGATCCAAATAGCGAGGAGGCGCTCCATCAGTTCGCTTCGCAGCGTCCCCTTCGACTCGGAAGCACGACCACGTGCTCGCCGGCGCGTATGGCCTCACCGCGTCCGCCGATACGCACCGTCAGGTAGCGTGCGTCGAGTCGCGACGACGTCGACCACTGCGCCTGGGTGATGTCAAAGGAGAGGTCGGCCGGCAGCGGCCAGAGCGACGCCGGTTCGGCGAGGATGATCAGCACCGTGCCTCGTTCGCGCACTCGATCGACCAGTCGACGCGCCGCGCCGTGCGAGGCGCGCGACGGTGGACGCACGATAAGGAGGTCCACTCCGTCGAGCAGGTCGGCCGCGCACTCGGCCCACGCGCCGCGCGGACGTGGCACGAACAACACGCGACGAAGGTCGACACCGAGGTCGGCAATGGCGACGACACCGGGGTCGTCCACGCCGACCACCGCGGCCCAGTGACCGCGCGCGCTCGACTCGGTGAGGAGACTGAGCGCCAGACTGAGTCCACCCAGTCCCGGTGGTGCCTGCACGACGACGGTCGAACCACGTCGCAGTCCCCCGTTGGGAACGAGCGGGCCCCAGGGCTCGCCAAGGGGCAGCATCCGGCTCTTGGCGAGGGCGACGGGACGCAGTCGTGCGATCAGATCCTCAGGTAGCGCAGGGCGATTAGGTGAAAAAGCGAACATACGTTCGTAAGAGTAGCCGGTGA
>PLZP01000094.1:0-205 GCA_003152215.1 Acidimicrobiaceae bacterium
ACGCCAACAATCAAATCGTGTTGGGATCAGCGACGCTCGCCGAATTACACAAGAAGGTGGGCGACACGGTCACGGTTTCGTTCGGATCACCCAAGGATGCCCCCATCTACATTCCTCCAACCCCCCTCCTCATCGTGGGCACGGCAACATTTCCCGCGGTGGGATCGTCCAGTTTTATCGCGGACCACACGTCGATGGGCACGGG
>PLZP01000094.1:252-395 GCA_003152215.1 Acidimicrobiaceae bacterium
CGTCCAACGTCCCGCCCAGATCGTTAACTATCGCAGTGTTGGCTCGACCCCCGTATTCCTCGCTGCCGCGCTCGCACTGGGAGCTATCGTCGCACTGGCCCTCACCTTGGTGGCATCAGTACGTCGCCGACGACGCGACCTGG
>PLZP01000094.1:436-40388 GCA_003152215.1 Acidimicrobiaceae bacterium
TGATCCTCGTCGTGCTCGGCTCGCTGGTGTTTGCGAATCTGGTCGCCACCATCCCCGGACGAATCGCGGCGAGAACATCAACCGCACTGGCGCTCAGAGCCGAATAGTGCTCGAGACCTGTTCAAGGAAGCGGAGGACCGGATTGCTGCCGCACTCGAATGCNNGCCATTTTCAATCAGCAGAGTTAGAAGAAGTCGAGCGCATGGATCAAGACATGGCGCCCCGTTTTGAAGAGTTCGTCCGAATCCTCTCGAAGTTGGATTTAGGGATCATCTGGATCGAAGCGAATAACCGAGAGAGACGCGTTCTGATCTAGGAGCTTGTCGAATGGGTCACGGTTTTTCCTGACCATTTGGAAGTGTCGGTTCTAGGAGCGCCTCGATTGAACGTACTGCTCGAAGAGGTAGGACTGAAGGGGTCGGAGAATGTTGGTGTCGGAGGCGGGACTTGATTCCGTCAAAGCGGGAGATTTCCCGTTACTCATCTGCTGCTCCTTGACGACTCGTCCCACCCGGCGTGTCGCACCCACTTGCGACCTCCGTCACTTGAAGTGAACACATACTTTGCCGGACCTTTGCCTGTCTTGGAGACCGCTACCTGAACGGTTCCTATTGCAGAAGTTGAGTTTGTGACCACAATACGCGAGACGCTCACGATGCTGCTAAAGGCGAACGAAGAATACCAGTGGCGGCCCCCGTCGTCCGTGACATAAAGGACCTGCCCTCCCTGGGTATACGCAACCGCGAAACTCGCGGAGTAGGCCTGGAGCGCTCCGGCCCAGGCTGGGGCATTGGCCCAAGGTCCGTGAAAGTAAGGTCCGTCGGTAACCCACGTCTTCCCGTGATTGGTCGAGTGCAGGGGGTACTCGTAGCCGCCTCCGTTTGGTCCGAGATAGGCAATGGCCCAACCGACGTTGCCGACGAACTGTGATGCCACAAAACCGGCCAGATGGTTCCGCGCAGACGACGAAGTCGGACCCGATAGAGACACTGGTGTACCGAAGTCTAAGGATTTGGGATTGTCACCCTTTGCGTATGTGAACGCAGGCGCCGTGAAATGGGCGGGTCCAAACAAGCCGTTGTCGGCGGCTGCACTCGACGGCAATGCGCCAGCGAATACACCAGAAGTCGCGGCCAAAGCGGATGCCACGACAGCGAGCGAGCGACTTCGTCTTTTCGCAACCCACTTGATACCGACGTTGTCTCTCATTTCATCCACTATAGTAACCCACCGATTTTCGGCACACTCACCGGAGGCGATAACCAAACAGGAGATTTCCCGTCTTGCCCTCTCTGAACGGTCACCGAACTTCCTCCATCACTCGAACATTGTCCGACCTCGCCTGTCAGAAGACGATTACGTCCCGCACGATAGAGCGAACCGTCGCGTCACTCCGTCTGACACTTCGCTCGGTATGGCATCGAGATGACAGTCTTAGTCGCTGGATTAGGGTGACGTTGTGAGTACAGGCCTCCAACGAAACGGTGAGATGGTACAAGCCGTACTGCGCGTGCTCTCTGGAGCATCAGAAGGTATGAGAGCCGCGAAAGTCATCGAGCGGGTCAGAGAAATCTTGCCACCCACTCCCGCGGAAGAAGGGGTCTACGAGACCAGCGGCACAGACAAGTACAACAAGATAGTTCGATTTATGACCATCGCTCCTGTCAAGGCTGGCTGGATAGTGAAGTCAAAAGGCATCTGGACCATTACTGAAGATGGTCACATCGCATTGGAAACGTACTCCGCTCCGGCGGAGTTGATGACTGAGGCGAGGAAGAAGTACTACGCCTGGCTACACAGCCGCGAAGTCGAGCCCGGAGAAATAGACGACGTCCTTCCTGAGAACGTCTCGTCGGCCACCCTCGAAGAGGCTGAGGAGCAGAGTTGGCGCGACGTCTCGTCGTTCCTCGCGGCAATGCCGCCGTACGAGTTTCAGGACTTGGTAGCAGCCCTGCTCAAAGCAATGGGCTACCACATCGCGTGGGTTGCACCACCGGGTAAAGATGGTGGCATTGACATCATCGCTCACATTGACCCGCTCGGAGCACAGGGACCGCGAATGAAGGTTCAAGTGAAAAGACGCGCCGACAGAGTCGGAGTGGTCGAACTCCGTTCGTTCCTCGCCGTCATCTCTGAGCGTGACATCGGTGTTTACGTTTCGCTTGGCGGGTTCTCGTCAGAGGCCCAGGCCCTCGCCAACCAAGAACAGTTACGACGCTTGACGCTCCTTGATGGCGAACTTCTTTTCGACCTGTGGATTGAAAACCTGGCCTCGATGACAGCCGAGGACAAACTGCGTATGCCTCTCAAACCCATCTACTTCCTCAACCTGAACCCGGACGCAAGTTAGGGCACTGACATAAATGTCGCAGCTAAGCGGCGTCGGTGACTACGCAAGCCCTGATTTTTCAGGCGGGGGTCGAAACACACGTTTCGCGTAGTCCATGAGCAACTCCTCATTGGTGAGCGAGTACTCCGGGGGCCAAAAGAACTCGTCGGGGATTGGGTAGACCAAACGCTCCCACTGGGTGTGGTACTTGACGCTCATTCCCTGCTCTCGGGGCTCGGGCTCAATAACACGAACCGCCTGAAGTACCAGGGTATTCATGTGGAAGGTCGAGGTGGTGAAATTGAAATGGAGATTCTCACTTTGCTTCCGCCAGTGGTTATCCAGGGGCCTCCATGAGTGAAGTATCGGCGTCCTTTCGACGCAAGCGGCGAATACCGCGAACTGCGGTGGAATCGTCAGATGCTGTCGGAACGCGTATCGAATCTCTTTAGGAATCGGCGGCTGCGCGTTGTTTCGCGCGTGAAGTGTGATCATTGTCATGGCTGACCACAAGGTGACCGTGTGAAGGTCGTCACGATTGAACGTCGAGGGACGTCCCTCAATCATGGGAACGAGAATCGGCTTGGCCCGCGCCTGAATGACTCCCATGAACCGATTGCATGGACCGCAGATTCCTCGATAGGTCACGACCGGGTATTTGTGCGCTGTGTAGAGAGGTCGCTTGGACTCACGAACGATTACGCCGTTCTCTTCCGCGCTACTGGTCACTTCTACGTAAGCGTCAGGGATGAACTTCTGTCCCGTAATCTTTTCGAGCACACCTTGGAGCCAATCGGGAGATACGTGTTCGACCTCCAATGTCCCCTGACCGGGGCAGAACACGCACTCGCGCGCTATCCCGCTACCCGAGACCGGGTTGGTAGAGAGGTTCAACGCTTTTGCCATGACCACATTGTCTCAGGTGGGTGAGACAAGTGTGTCGGTGCCCGAGTTCCGCCAAGGTCACTCTTGCGAACCCGGCGTCCAACTCGAAGCCACAATCGAGGGCACCATCTCATCGGGCACCCGGTACACCTGAACTGCTCGCGCGGGTCCCCCATCGCTCCACAACGCACGTCCCGGAGACGCGCCGATGAGTTGGCTCGGGTCGTACGAGCCAACTCCCAAGGTGGCGTCAGCCTGATGGCGGTCACCGACCCGGAGGGCGAAGCGGTGCGCCAGCAACGACCGGGTGGTGACATCTATGGTGTCCGAGGTCGGACGTTGGGTGGCTATAAAAGTTGTCACCGCACAGGCGCGTCCCAACGACACCACGCGACGGAGCAGTCCTTCGATGCGCTGCCGGTCTTTGGTGCTACCAGTGGCTCCGACCTCGGCCCACTCATCAACTACAAGAACAATCGCGGGATGGCGCGCACTGGGGAGTAGCCTCGCTCCGCCGGTGGTTGCCAGGAAGAGCGCACGTCGGTGAATGATTGCGAGCAGGTCCTCCAGTAGTGAGATGGTCTGTACCTCGTCGTGACCGAGGATAAGACGCGAGAATCTGGTCCGCCAGAGGACCAACTCGGCTTGCTTGGGGTCTATCCCCCACAGCGCCACATCTCGTGACTGAGATAGTCCAGCGAGGAGCACTCGAATGGCGTTTGACTTTCCCGAACCCGGGATACCGCCCAGGAGAACGCCCTGGCCCAGAGGCTCGATGAATAACACGTCTCCACTGTCGTCAATGCCAAGGGGCAGAGGCCGCAGCGGGTCAAGGGGTGGGTGGGTGGGAGCATCGTCCCAGGGATAACGAACGCTACCCAGAGCGAGGGCGTAGTCGAAGAACAGCCACACGACATCGCTCGCCAGAGGGTCAGTCTGGACTCGCACACGAGCAGCCCCATACGCGGCGGCGATGCGTTCGTGAGCAGCCGCGATGGCTGAGACAGACGCCGGTGGTCGAAGATGGAGCGTCACCTTCACGCCGAGCGGCGTGTCCGATACTCTGGCGAAGCCAGCGCCGCCAAGTCCGAGTGACTGCGCTACCGACGGCCATGTGAAAAGCACTGGGAGGCTTTGGCGCAGCTTTACACCGAACCTCATTTGGTCTTGACCACGTCGAGGGCTTCGGCCTCGAATGCGACACCAGAACGCTCACGTCCTTGATTGTCTCGCATCGTCCAGGTTCGGGCGAAGAGGTGGCGCGCAACTACGGCGTCGCCTTTCGCTACTTGCGGACGTTCGTGTGAAGCGATGGTGATGTTTGCGGTCGGGTCTTGTCGCTCGCCAGTGCCACTCATCAGCACGGCGACGGACCAGAGGAGGACGCCGTCCTTGTTGAGTTTCTGGTCGAGACGACCGAACTCCAACTTGGCGACGGGGTCGCCAATCACTAGGAGTGTCGCACGGGTGGGGTCAATTGGAAGTCGCATAATGCCTCCGGGGTTAGTTGGCGTATCTCGCCAACTCTCACCGTGCGCGCTCAGTGGATAAGTGCAAGGAGGTGGGCGCTATTTGTGATGATTTTCTATTCAGGGTCAAGGGCGGGGCCTGCGGCCCCGCCTTCTAGCGTTTCGCCACTCTGGCCCCTCGGGTCCTACGGCCCCAGGGTCCGCCGCGGCGGCACGCCAGACGCAACCAGAACACGAACTATGGCTGCAAACCCGCCGGTGCGTGGACGGGTCAGGACTTCGTCCCTACATAGGGCGAGAGCCCGTTTAGATGCGCAAGGGAGGCTTGCGCGACCAGACCAGAAGATGACGAGGAACGTCGAGGGTTTCTCCACGGGTGGCAGCGAGTGTCCTCGCCTTCCCGAAGGCCGAGAGAGCCATTATCTTGGGCGTGGCACCCGCAACGTATCGCTCGCGCTCGGCTCGAACGTCGCGGAAAGTCGTACCCCAGGCGCGGCTCTTCGTCAAAGTGTGGCCTAAGTACCCGTAGCCGTTTTCGGAGAGGCGATGCCTGCGACACACCTGTCGGTTCTCGTACTCGAACCCATAACCGAGCGCGGCGTCGCACGGGCTCTCCCAAGTACATACGCAGGTGGAAGGCGCGACGCGACGCATTTCGTAGCCCATCTGTCCACCGTGGTCCAACTCGTCCCCGATGGACTTGACGGCGTAGCCGACAACCTTCACAAGATACGCGCCGATGCCGAACCTTCCGCCTGGACGTATGTGGGCGAGGTGACATTGCCTCCCCCAACTAATGTCGCCGTGGCTCACCTTCGACACCTTTCTGCCGTCCTTCCTCTCGCCACCTCGGACAAGTGCGTGGAAATCGCGTACGTCTATGTAGCCCCGGACGAGCACGTGAAAATGGATAAGACCGCGACGCTGATACTCCGCGACCCTGATGTAGTCCAACTTCCCGAGGGGCTTACCCGTAGCGTCAGTTCCGAAGACGAAGCGCGCCAACTTCTGTAAGGTCACGGCGAAGAGACGCGAACTAAGTGCATTCCAATGCGCGGCTTTTTCGTACTCGTAAGTCAAAGGGTCAATGGGCTGACCGAGGAGAGCGTCACTTTCGTGATGCCACTCCCCGCACTCGCAGCCGTAGTGGGTTGAGTCTCGTCTCCCGTCCTTGTGATACTTCATTCGGCGAGAGTGGACCGCTCCAAACTCTTCCGAGCCCGGGGCCGTGAAAGTGAGGAAGGTCAGCCGCAACATTTCGCCGTCATCATCCTCCATTCCCGAGCGCACCACGCTGAACGCGTCGCGGCGGTACACCTTGGCGCAGGACGGACACAGCATCTCGCGTCGAGTTCCGCAGGCCTTGACGATTTCGCGTGGGGCACCCACGTTGTCGGTGCTGGTGTCGAGAACCCGAACCCACAAATGGATAGGGTGACGGCATTCTTCAGTAGTCGTACTCACATACCGAACCGTCCGGCTGTCCGTCGCGTGTGCCGCCTGGTCCAGCTGAATGTGAGCGCAGCCCTATACCGTTGATGAAATGGCCCAGAACTGGAACCTCAGCAAGTCGGGAGCCGACGCCTTCGCGTCGAAGTTCTTGGGCATTCTCAGCGACCCACTACGTAAGACAAGTGAGAAGGGCGAGAAGCAGTTGTCGTTTTCCTTTTGGCGCGACTTCTTCTCGCAAGTTTGCGGCGTGGAGGACCCTACCGTGGCAGGCGTGTCGTTTGAGTTCCCGGTCCGACTCGTCGCCACCGACACCGTCGGCTGGATAGACGTGCTCTGGCCCGGGGTTGTGCTCATCGAACACAAGAGCAAGGGCAAAGACCTCGATGTGGCCGAGGAACAAGCCCGCGACTACCTGCTTGCGCTGGAGCCTCGCGTGAGGCCGCCGGTCATCATCGTCTCAGACTTCCTACGCATTCGCATCGTCGAGGTCATCGCTGGGCATTCGTACGAGTTCGGCCTCGCGGACCTTGCGGAAAACCTCAACCGCTTCGACGCGGTACTCGGACAAGCGGGTCGCGGAGCCGCGGCCCTCTCATTGCGCGCGGACGAGGAGGCCGCCCATTTGATGAGTGACCTCTACGTCGCCTTTGAGGAGGCGGGCTACGAGGGTCACATGGTCTCGGTGTTCCTCGTCCGTATCCTGTTCCTACTCTTCGGCGATGACACGAACCTTTGGCGTCACGTCAGTGGCGTGGGCATGTTTGGCTCCATCGTTGAAGCGAGCAACCTTGACGGTTCTGGTTTGGGTGGCACGATACAAGAACTCTTCGGCGTGCTGGACCAGCCCCGTGAGGGTCGCGTCACCACCCTTCCAGTAACACTGTCCGAGTTTCCCTACGCCAATGGTGGGTTGTTCGCTGAGGTGTTGCCCGTCTTCTCATTCGACTACAAAATGCGGAGGGCATTGCTGGCCTCGTGCGCGTACGACTGGTCCATCATTAGTCCGCAAATCTTCGGCGCAATGTTCCAGGACATCAAGGACCAAGTAGCCCGGCGAGAACTCGGCGAGCACTACACCTCCGAGGTGAACATTCTAAAGGTCATCGTGCCGCTCTTTCTGGACGACCTCAACACCCAGTTGTCGCGCGCCTGGGACAGTCCTACCGCACTGCGTCGCTTCCACGACGAATTGGCGACGTATCAGTGGTTGGACCCGGCCTGTGGGTGCGGGAATTTCTTGGTCGTTGCGTACCGTCGCGTGCGCGACATCGAACTACGACTGCTCGCGCGTCTCAACGACCTCGAACCGCTATCAGCCGGGCGGTCCCTGTTCTCTGAGGCTTTCCAGAAGGTCCGGCTTGCGCAGTTTCACGGTATCGAATACTTCGAATGGTCGAGCCAGATTGCCTCCGTCGCTCTATTCCTTAGTGAGCACCAGGCGAACCAAGAGATGGAGCGTCTCCTTGGCACGGCTCCCGACTTACTACCGCTCCGAGACTTCCCCTCCATCACCTGCGGCAACGCGCTCGATGTGGAATGGTCGGCCCTCTGTCCGATGAGCGACCGAACTTTCATTATGGGCAACCCTCCATTTGTGGGCTACTCCCGCATAAACGACGAGCAACGGGAAGACGGCGTGCGCATCTGGGGCGATGTTCAGCGCGCGGGGAGTATGGACTACGTCGCTAACTGGTTTGTGCTTGGTGCTCGCCTGGTGTCGGAGAACGGATGCCGACTTGGCCTCGTAGCCACCAACTCCATCACACAGGGCCAACAGCCGCCAGTTCTATGGAAGGTGCTACGCCCACTCAACGTCGCCATCGCCTACGCGCACCAGACCTTTCGTTGGTCGAACGGAACGAGCGGCGAAGCGGCTGTTCACACGGTCATCATTGGACTACGACGAGCCGACGACATAAGGCGTCGCCAACTATGGACTTACGAGACCGTAACCTCCGACCCTGTTGTCACAAACGCAACGTTCATCAACGGCTACTTGGCTGACGGCCCCGATGTCCTCATCACCTCACGCAAACGTCCTATCGTCCTCGGAGTTCCGCCACTCACGAACGGGAACAAGCCTGTTGATGACGGTTGGCTCTCGAACATCTCCAATGAAGAGGCGCAGCGTATTCGCAGCGAGGACTCTACCGCTGCTCAGTACCTCAGACCACTTGTAGGGGCCGAGGAACTCCTCAACGGCGGCAAGCGTTGGTGCTTATGGCTACTGGGTGCTAATCCCAACGACCTTCGTTCCTCTCCAGAACTGCGCCGACGCATCGAGGCAGTCAAGGCCTTTCGCTTGGCGAGCGCTAAGGCTCAGACGAGAGAAGACGCTGCCCGTCCCTGGGAGTTCCAGCAGGTCCGACAACCTCAGGGTGGCTACGTCGCAGTACCGCGCCACAGTTCGGAGCGTCGCCACTACTTACCGTGTGAGTACTACGACCCCAGCGTCATCGTGAACGACGCCGTCTCCATTATCAGCGACGACAGTTTGGAAACATTCGGCATCATCTCCTCGCGGGTCTTTCGTATTTGGGCAAACGCTGTATCAGGTCGGCTAAAGAACGACCTGAGGGTTTCGAGCGAGATTACATACAACAACTTCCCCTGGCCCCAAGTGAGCGGCGAGTATTCCGGACGCATCGCGGAAGCCGCCGATGAAGTACTCCGCGTTCGCGCCTACTTCTTAGGCGGGGGTATGGCCGAAGCACTTTCGGACCTCTACGACCCATTGACGATGCCCACGCAACTACAAGAGGCCCACGAGCGGCTTGACCGCGCTGTCCTCGCCGCAATAGGTCTTCGTTCCAACGCGACGGAAGCGGCCATCTTGTCCCGACTGTTCGCCCTGTACGACGAACTCACACGCGGACTGCTTCCGGCGACAGAGAGACCCCAGCGGCGTAGGCCAATCACACCGACCTAAGACTCACTCCTGATGCGCTGGTCGAGCCCAGGGCAGCAGCGCCGTCAATGTTCGTCCAAACTTCAGAACTCAGGAAGACGCAAGAGGATGAGGCTCTCCGGTGTAAACGGCGACTGCTCGGGCCACTTCGCCGAGGTTCGCTTTGATGTACGTGTTGGTCACTTCATCGCCACCCGAGTGTCCGGCAAATGCCCTCGCTACGCCATAGCCCGCAATCCTTTCAATCGCACTCGTGGCGTGGTGACGGCACCAGTGGATACTTACCCCAAGTTCCTTCACCCACGGGATTGACTTGCCCCAGCGACCCACAAGCGTGTTGTAGCGACGACGAGTGATTGGAATACCTTCACTGTCCAACTGTTTCGGTCGGTGGCGAAACACAGCGCTGTCGGGTGCCATTGTTCCACGGGCGTCACAATGCTCAATGAGTGCGTCGAGCAACGTTTTAGATACCGGCTGCCAACGTTGCTTTTCATTCTTCTCCCGAAGTCGAATGCACTGACGTTCGAGGTTCAAATCCCGACGTCGAAGTGCCAAAGCACCGCCGCGTCGTGCACCAGTTTCAAGATGAAAACGCAGTAACAAAGTGTCGAGTATTGGGTCATCTCCCCCGGTCGAGGTGACTTTGTAAAGCGTCACGACTTCGTCGTCAGAGAAGGCACGTCGGTCCGAAAGTTGGCGAGCAGGTTTCTTCAACGCCGCCGCGGGGCTCTTCTCAATGAGACCGTCGGCAACCGCCAAGGAGAAGAAACAACGCAACGCTGAGATGCAACTCTCCTGGGCTGACGTTCCGTTCCGGCTGTTCGAGCGCTTGACCGCGTGGGTCTTCGCAAACAGCGACAATGCCTGAAGCGTCGAAGTGTTTACCTCTGAGAGCGACTTATCTCCGAGATGGTCGGCGAGCAAACGCCAGTACGTTGCGTAGGTCCTCTTCTTGCCGTCGGTAGACGCGTCTTCAACTTGTGGCAGGTACTCGGCGACCGTCACGCACGGTCTGACGATACCGAGACTGGCGGCTACGAGGTCGTCAATACTTAGGCCGGTCACCGAAAGCATTTCGAGAAACTTGCTGGCCTTTTCGGAGTTCTTGATAGTCATACGTTCAGTACCTCATCGCATCGTTGGGCTGGGTGGATAACCAGAAAGCCTTCGGCGAGGTCTGCGGACAGCAGCACCCCGTCTCCGTCTTCCAGGTGGAGAACTCGACGAGCAGCCTCGCCGAGCGTGACTCGACCACGGGGGTCGAGGTTGGTATTGCCGGAAGTGTCCCGGCGAATGATGAGGCGGGAGCAGTCAATGGTGGACAGCAGTCGGTCCCCAGAAGACCAGCCAAGTTCTCGGAAAAGGAAGGCATCGCGTACACGACCACTGCCGTCGAGACGGGAGAAGCCGTGGGTCCACTTCGTTGTTGGGGAAAGACTGAGGGGCCGTAGTTGGCTCAGGAGTGTCGGCGAAACCGACGAGGGGGCCAACACAGTGGCGGGGCGAAAGGCGGCAACCAGACGCTCCTTCTGAACCGCCATTGCGGTCGTATTTTGTTTGCCACTCATAGCCTCAGTATGTGTCGTTGGTCCGGTTGGAACACTCGACGCCAAGCCTTCAGAGGGACTTTGACCAGGCACTTCGGAACCGTCCAAAACTTTCTCGGAACCGTCCAAAACTTCACCGGTGACGTGACGGGAAATCTCCCGTTTTTTGGTGTCGGAGGCGGGACTTGAACCCGCACGCCCCTGAGGGCACCAGCCCCTCAAGCTGGCGCGTCTGCCTATTCCGCCACTCCGACGCGGAGTCCTACTTTAGCGTCTGCCGCCGCATAGCTTGGACGGACTCAGCCTTGGTTCGAAGGGGCCGCAATGGTCCACGCGGGCAATTGATCAACAAGACCGGGAACTGAGAAAGTCGTCGTGACACCAACGAGCGACGTGGACCACGCTTGTAACGATGGTGGCGTAAAGAGGGGGCGCAGCCAGTAATTCTTTTGAATCTGTTGGTCCATCATGAGCCAGGTCGAAATCGCGGTCACCGGATTGAAATTTGCAACGGCCTGGTTGAACAGTTTGGTGACGGCGGTCGATCGCCAGCCGCTTGGATACGCGTCGTCGTACCCGGGACCACTCCAGGACCTCGCCGTATACGAGACAGTGGTGATCGTTGGGCGCGTGAAGATAGAGAGATCGACGGTGTTCGTTGCTGTCGCGACGGCCGCCGCGATTTCACTGGACTCGTGGACCACCCGTACCTTGATGCCCATTGAGGCCCAGCCGGCGACCACACTCGTCACTACGCTTTGGTCAAGCTCGCTCGGACCGACGGCGAGTGTAAGGGCGAGATCCTTTCCGGTGCTCGTGGCCCAACCCCTCGCCGTCCGAGTGAAACCGGCCGCCGACAACACGTCACTCGCGCAACTGAAACAGTCGGCCAGTCCGTTGTGCGCACCGCTCGGGGCGATTGTGGTGGTCGTAGTCTGCGACGTCGGCGGCGACCCCGTCGGTCCGGGGTACTGCGCCTGGCCTTGCGAAAACAGGGCCGACGCACCGGCCGACGGCGAAAACGTCACCGCTCCCCACAACTGGTCAATCAGCGTTTGGCGTGCGATCGACCAGCTCAGTGCCTCGCGCACGGCAATGCGCGCGGTGAAGGGTCGCGTAGCCGCGAAGGCGAGCTCTTCGATTTCGCTCGACGAGCCAATGTGGCTCTGCACATTGGGGTGCGCGCTGATGTTCTGAACTTCGGCACGATTGACAATCAATGAAAAGTCGGCGAAGTGCGCCGACGCGGGAACGGAGTTCGAGTCGGTGATGACGATGCGACCGAAGCGGTTCTTGTCGATCGGCCAGCGTGTGTTCATCTTGAGGACGATCCGGTCCTTTGTGACCGAGGAGAGTACGTAGGGTCCAAGTGTCGGACGTTGCGCCCAGTCGGCCAGCGTGCAACCGGGCTGGGTGCCCAGTTCCTCCACGTCACGAAAGAGCAGGTTCCACTCGGCGTAGGGGGTGGCGAAGACGGCAGTGACCCCGAGCCCGTTCGCTGCGACGGTGAGCGTCGTGATGTCGCGGTAGCCATCGCTTTGCACACTCTTGAGCGCCCGTGCGCGCAGCCACCAGCCGACGAGGTCATTCCCGTTGAAGGTGTTGCCGTTACTCCACTTCTCGTTGGGCGCGAGGGTGTACTTTACGGTCTCGGGGCTGAGTGACGTCAGCTCCGCCGAGGCGATTGGACCGTTCTCTCCGTAGAGGTTGCCAGCACTACTGGTCAGAAAGGCCGACGGGAGCAAGAGGTCATTGACGGCGTCGGTACTGGGCGTCGCGCCCGGATCGAGGAATGAGCAGCCGTTGAACGGGCCAGGAATGGAGAGCGAAAGCGTCTTGGCGCTGTTCGCAGTGACCAGGGGGGCCGTGGCACCGGCCTCGGCGAAGGGCACAACGAGCGCCGCGAGAACGAGTGCGCCAATGACGAAGCGGCCACTCGATCCCCGTAGGACCATGGCCGCTACTGCAAACGCAGGTCGAGGGTCAGTGTCGCGAAGGTGAAGATCAGCGCCACGGCAATCGTGATGCGGTCCAAATTACGCTCAACAACCGTCGATCCCGAGGCGGCGGCGCCCATGCTGCCACCGAGGAGGTCCGAGATGCCGCCACCGCGCCCCGAGTGCAAGAGGACGAGGAAGATGAGCCCGACGGCCGTGCAAGCCTCAATAACGATGAATGTCCAGGTGAACAACGTGGCCTCCGATTAGCGCTTTAAAGCGTAGCAGTCGTCGCAGGCGCCAATTATGGCAAGGAAGGACTCGGCCTTGAGGCTCGCGCCCCCCACGAGGAAGCCGTCGACGTGGCCCTCGGCGACGAGTGACGCGGCGTTCTCAGCGTTCACCGATCCCCCGTACAGGACTCGCGCGTCGACCAATTTTAATCCCGCGAGCACGCTGCGTACGTGGGTCATCATCTCGTAGACCTGCGCACTGGTCGCGGTGAGGCCAGTGCCGATCGCCCAGATTGGCTCGTAGGCCACGGTCACGAGTTCGCCGAATCGCTCGTCGAGACCTTCGAGGGCCGCGCGAAGTTGGCGTCGAACCCACTCGTCCTGGTCTCCCTCTTCGCGCACGTCCAACGCCTCGCCCACGCAGAGCACCACTTTCAGTCCACTTCGCACCACCGCGCGCAGCGTCGCCGCGACGATGGCGTCGTCCATCGCGTACAGCGCGCGCCGCTCGGAGTGACCGACCAGTACCCACTCGACGCCGAGACGTTGGAGCATCGCGACACTGATTTCGCCGGTGTGTGCGCCGTTCTCATTCGGGTTCACGTGTTGGGCCGCGACGGTCACGGCAATGCGCTCCGAGGCCACAATTGACGTGACACTTCGCAAGTCAACGAACGGCGGGGCCACGACCACGTCCGTGTGCTCGGCCGGTCGGTTCTTCAACAGCACGCCGATCTGCTGGCCCAGGTGGACCGCTTCGACGAAGTCGAGGTTCATCTTCCAGTTGCCTATGACGAGGGGCTTCTTCGGGGCGCTCACGTGTTGAACGGACTTTCACGTAGCGCCTTCAGTCCGGGCAGGTCGCCCAGTTCAACCAGTTCCAGTGACGCGCCGCCACCCGTGGAGACGAAACTCACGTCGCCCTCGAGGCCGAACTGTTGGAGTGCCGCCACCGAGTCCCCGCCGCCCACGACCGAGATTGCGGCCGACTTGGCCACCGCACGCGCGACCGCCTCGGTGCCACCGGCGAAACGCGGATCTTCAAAGACACCCATGGGGCCATTCCAAAGAATTGTCGCGGCCTTCGCGATGACCTCTTCGAATGCGCCGATCGACGCCGGTCCGATGTCGAGTCCGACGAAGCCGTCGGGGATGTCCGGTCCAAAGGACAGCGCCGGATCCGTTCCTCCCGAACCGAAGTCGCCACCCGAGGCGAGGCCCAGTGCGTCGCTCGGAATCTCGACGTTGCCGGCCGCGAGTAGTTGCGCGCACTGTTCGAGGTACGACGCATCGAAGAGCGACGAACCAATCGTGCGACCCTGGGAAGCCTGAAAGGTGTAGGCCATCCCGCCACCCACGATGACGGTGTCGGCCTTGGCGCAGAGCACCTTGGTGATGGCCAGTTTGTCGGCGACCTTGGCCCCGCCAATGATCGCGACAAAGGGACGTTCGGGACGTTCCAGCAATGACGTGATCGTGTCGACTTCGCGCGCCAGGTTCGGACCGGCCGCGCTCGCGAGCAGCGTCGGCGGAATCATGATCGACGCGTGGGCCCGGTGCGACGCACTGAATGCTTCGTTGATGTAGTAGTCGAAGCCCTCCACGAGCGAGGCCCCAAAGACGGGGTCGTTGGCCTCTTCGCCGGGATTGAAGCGAAGATTCTCCATCAACGTCACGCCCGGGCAGAGCTCGAGCAGTCGTCGTCGAACCGGCTCCACGGAGTACTTGGCGACGACCACACCCTTCGGGCGACCGAAGTGCGTGCAGGCAACGACGGTGGCGCCACGCGAGAGCAGCTCCGCAAAGAGTGGCACCGCGGTGCGGATGCGAAAATCATCCGTCACCTCGAGGCGACCATCGATCTCGGCGACCGGTGTATTGAAGTCCACACGCACGAGCACCCGCTTACCCACGAGGCTCCCCCAGCGCTCGTAGGAAGGGAGGGCTTGCACCATGACTACTTACCGATGATGGCCGAGAGGTCCACCAGTCGGTTCGCGTAGCCCCATTCGTTGTCGTACCACCCAAAGATCTTGACCAGGCTCTGGCTGTCGTCGATGCGCTGAGCAATCGTCATCTTCGAGTCGAACGTGCACGACGCCGGGGTGCCGACAATGTCCGAGGAGACGAGGTACTCGTCGCTGTAGACGAGGACGTGCTTGAGCGCCCCGCTGGCCGCAGCCTTAAAGGCGGCGTTGATCTCGTCCACGGTCGTCGAACGCACGATGGCGGTGAAGTCGGTGATACTGCCGACCGGTATTGGGACGCGAAGCGACGTCCCGTCCAGCCGGCCCTTCATTGATTCGAGGACCAGGCTCGTCGCGCGCGCGGCGCCCGTGGAGGCCGGCACGATGTTGATCGCGGCGGCGCGGGCCCGACGCATGTCCTTGTGCTCGAGGTCGAGGAGATTCTGGTCGTTCGTGTAGGCGTGAATGGTCGTCATGAGCCCGGTCGTGACGCCAAAGGCGTCATCGAGGACCTTCACCATAGGCACGAAGCAGTTGGTGGTGCACGACGCGTTGCTCACGATGTGCTGGGTCTGCGCGTCGTACGTGTTGTCGTTGACACCGACCACGAACGTCGCATCGACGTCGGTCGCGGGAGCCGAAATGATGACCTTGCGCGCACCTGCACTGAGGTGCTGGGCTGCGGCCTCGCGGGTCGTGAAGCGTCCGGTTGACTCGATGACCACATCCACCTGCAGTTCGCCCCAAGGAAGCTCCGCGGGATTTCGTTCGGCGAGCACCTTGATCGATCGGTCCCCCACCGTCATCCCGTCACTGGTGAGCCCGACGGGCACGTCGAGACGACCCTGTGTCGAGTCGTAGCGCAGGAGGTGGGCGTTCACCTCGGGCGACGTGAGGTCGTTGACCGCGACCACGTCGATGTCGCCATTGTTCAGCGCGGCGCGCAGATAGCCCCGTCCAATGCGTCCGAATCCGTTGATAGCCACACGTATCGCCACTGCTGCTCCTTAGTTCGTCGGCCTTGGTTATCGCACGTGAGCGAAAGCCGCGTCAGCCAATTTTTGCACATCGTGGACACGACCATTTCTCCCCGAGAGGTCGTGGCGGAGTACGGGCAGTGAACACTCCTGTTGCGCGAAGGCCGACGCCGTATCGACGAGGACCGCCTCGGGCCTCACGCCATGTCGCAACAGCGCTTCCACGTGGTCGTTCAGCGAGTAACCCTCGGTCTCGGGGAGCTGTTCGTGCAGATTGGCGACGTAGAGCTTGCGCGCTCGGGTCCCCGCGAGCGCCTGCGTGATGCCCGGGACCACGCAGGCTGCGAGGACGCTCGTGAACAGCGAACCCGGTCCAATAAGGATGAGGTCGGCCCGCTCGATGGCCTCGACCGCCGCAATCGGCGCGGCGGCGTGGGCCGGTTCCACACGGATCCGTCGAATCGATGAGGACTTCATTACTTCGGTCTGGCCCCGCGTGTCACCTTCTTCGGTGGCGGCGACGAGCACCACGCCTTCAGCGCTGGCCGGAATGATCTCGCCCGTCACGCCCATCACCTGGGCGACGGCGCGAACCGACTCTTCGAGGTCACCGGTGGCGTCGATCAGTCCCACGAGCAGCAGATTGCCCACCGCGTGGCCACGTAGCTCGCCCACGCTGAATCGATGTTCGAAGGAGGCGGCCAGCGGATTGTCGGGGTCGGCCAGGGCCACCAGACACTTTCGTAGATCACCGACCGCGGCCACGTTCAACATGGCACGCAGTCGACCGGTCGATCCCCCGTCGTCGGCNNATGTGCAGACGACGGCGCAACTCCTCAGCGATGGCCACCGAGCGATGGCGCCCACCGGTGCAACCAATGGCAATCGACAGATACGACTTGCCTTCTTTCGCGAACTCGGGAATCTGCCATTCGAGCATGGCGACCACGTCACGAAGGAAGTGCTGCGCCGGCTCGGGCGTCAAGACGTAGTCCGCCACCGGCGCGTCGAGACCGGAGAGCGGTCGCAGCGCCTCGACCCAGTAGGGATTCGGAAGAAAACGGCAGTCAAAGACAATGTCCACGTCGCGCGGCAGACCGTTCGAATATCCAAAGGAGACGAGCGAGACCCGCAGTGAACCGAATCCGGACATTTCGGTGAACGTCTCGACGATCCGCGAGCGGAGTTGATTGGCGTTGATCGAGCCGGTGTCGATGACCAGGTCGGCGCCGTCGCGGATCGACTGCAGCAATGCCCGTTCCCCGGTTATGGAGTCAGCGAGGGTTGGCGCGTCAAAGGGGTGACGGCGACGATTGCCCTCGAAACGGTGAATCAAGACGTCGTCGGGCGCGTCGAGAAAGAGGATCTTGGCGTTTTCATGTAGTTGTCGCAGTTCGCGCTCCACGGCCAGCCAGTCGTCGGGCTGCACGCCGCCAGAACGACCGACAATGAAGGCAACGCCGGCGTACTCGCGAGAACCCGCGGTGGCGAGTTCCCCCACGCGCGCAATGAGTTCAATGGGCATGTTGTCAATGACGAACCACCCAATGTCCTCGAGCGCGGCCGACACCGTGGAACGCCCGGCGCCCGACATCCCGGTGACCAGCAGCACCTCACTCATCGTCGCTCCCCTTGGTCGGCTTCGGTTGGGCCGGCGCCTGTAGATGATCGTAGAGCCTCGTCGCAACGTCACTCGGGAGCCACGCCAACGCGCCGAGTTCGTCGAGGGACGCGCGTCGAAGTTCGTCGAGTGACCCGAACTGCGCGAGCAGTTTCTCCTGTCGCGCCGGTCCAAGTCCTTCGACACCGGACAACGTGGACGCGACCATTGACTTGCCGCGCTTGGAACGATGGAACGTGATGGCGAAGCGGTGGGCCTCATCGCGGATTCGCTGTACGAGGTACAGACTCTCCGAACCGCGATCGAGCGCGATGGGCGTACTCGTACCGGGCCGGTAGAGCAGTTCCTCACGTTTGGCGAGCGCCGTGAACTCGACCTGGTCGCTCAGCCCGAGTGTCTGGGCGGCCTTCTGAGCGGCGTGCAGTTGCGGCAGTCCTCCGTCAACGATGATGAGGTCGGCGCGGCGAAACTTCGAGGCGCGCTGCTCGTCGTTCCAGTAGCCGAGGCGACGGCGCACCACCTCCTCCATCGCGCCGACGTCGTCGTTGCCCAGGACCTCTTTCACGTTGAAGTGACGGTAGTCGCTCTTAAGCGCCAAACCATCCTCGAACACGACCATCGACCCGACGTAGTTCGTCCCCTGCAGGTGGCTCATGTCGAAGCACTCGATGCGAAAAGGCGGCTGCGCCAGATGCAGTGCCGCGCCGAGTTCCTGGAGCGCACGCGAGCGCACGTTGTGGTCACTTTGGCGCCGCAGCGAATCGCGGTCGATAACCGACGTCGCGTCGCTCACCGCCAGCTCGATCGCGCGTCGGCGCTTGCCTCGTTGGGGCACGGCGACCTCGACGGGCTTGCCGCGCAGCTCACTGAGGTACTCGAGCATTAACGGGGTCGACGCCTCGTCGCTCCCGACGAGCACGGTCGGTGGTACCGCCTCGGCGTCCGGGTACAAGTCGGTGAGGACGCTCTCGAGGATCTCCGCGTCGTTCTCGTCCATCGAGCGGTCGATCAGCTGCACGCTTCGCCCGATGATCCGCCCGTAACGAACACGGAAACGCACGACCGCGGCCCGGCCACCATTGGTCGCGACACAGAGCACGTCGAGGTCCGAGTGGTCGTCGAGGACGACGTTCTGTACGCTCGCGGCGCGCTCGAGGGCCTCGAGGCCATCGCGCGCCTTCGCCGCCGCTTCGTAGTGCTCGTTCTCGGACGCTTCGCTCATCTGGCGCTGCAACAGGTTGCGCAGTTGTCGCACATCGCCGTCGAAGAAGCGCGCCCAGGCGTCGACGAGTCGTTGGTAACCCTCGACGTCAATGGCGCCGACGCACGGCCCCGAACATCGACCAATGTCGTAGAGAAGACAGGGACGGCCGATTCGCTGGTGATAGTTGTACTTGTGCGTGGTGCACGAGCGAAGTGGGAAGGCCTGGATCAGTTCGTCCATGGTCGTGCGAAGCGCACGCACCTCTACGAAGGGGCCGAAGTAGCGCACGCCCTTCACGTGCTTCGACCGGGTCGTAAAGGGCGCCGGAAAATCAACCCGGGTGTCCAGTGCGACATACGGGAAACTCTTGTCATCCTTCAGGCGCATGTTGTAGCGCGGCTGATTGTCCTTGATCAGTTCGTTCTCAAGTACCAGCGCGTCCACCTCGGTCGGCGTCACGATCCATTCGACCGATGTCGCCTCCGCCATGAGGGCCTGGGTCTTGTGGGTCAATCCCTCAGACCGCTGAAAGTAGCTGGAGAGTCGCGAGGCCAGTGACAGCGCCTTGCCGACGTAAATGACGTCGCCGCGCTCGTTGCGAAAGAGATAGCAGCCGCTCTGGCGCGGAATGCCCGAGGGCTTCGCGAACACCTAGAACCGTCCGTGCGCGGCCAACGACTCCTTTAAGACGGTTCCCGTCGCCGTGTCGAGCATCGCGATCGCCTCGGGCGTTCCCTCACCGACGACCCGGCCCCCGCGACGTCCGCCTTCGGGTCCGAGGTCGATCACCCAGTCCGCCGTTTTGACGACGTCAAGGTTGTGCTCGATGACGAGCACGGTATTGCCCTGGTCGACCAGGCGCTGGAGGACCTCCAAGAGTCGGTTCACGTCCTCAAAATGTAATCCCGTGGTCGGCTCGTCGAGCACGTAGAGCGTGTGGCCGGTCGGACGGCGGGCCAGTTCGGTGGCCAGTTTCACCCGTTGCGCCTCACCACCGGACAGCGTCGGCGCCGGCTGACCCAGTCGGACGTACCCGAGGCCGACGTCACTGAGACTCTGAATGTGACGCAGGATTGACGGCTGGCGTTCGAAGAACTCCAGCGCCTCGGCGACCGGCATGTTCAGCACGTCGCTGATCGACTTACCGCGATAGCTAATCTCGAGCGTCTCGCGGTTGTAACGCGCCCCGTTGCAGACTTCGCAGTTGACGTAGACGTCGGGCAGGAAGTGCATCTCGATCTTGATGGTGCCGTCGCCAGCGCAGGTCTCGCATCGTCCGCCCTTCACGTTGAAGGAGAACCGGCCCTGCGTGTAGCCGCGGACGCGCGCCTCTTGCGTCTCGGAGAAGAGTTTGCGGATCTTGTCGAAGACGCCGGAGTACGTCGCTGGATTGGAACGTGGCGTGCGACCAATGGGCTGCTGGTCAACCGCGACGACCTTGTCGAGGTTCGCGACGCCGGTAATCGTGTCGTGCTCCATTGGCGATGTCTTCGCCCGGTTGATCTGGTGCTCGAGCGATCGCAAGAGTATGTGGTTGATCAACGTCGACTTGCCCGAACCGGAGACACCCGTCACGGCCACGAATTCGCCCAGGGGAATGTCCACGGTGACGTTCTGAAGGTTGTTGGCCCGCGCGCCCTTGACGGTCAGTTTCTTGCCGTCGCCGGCACGGCGCGTCGATGGGATCGGGATCGACCGCTCCCCCGACAGGTACTGACCGGTCAGCGACTCGGTGTTCTCCAGCAACTCCTTGTAGGTGCCGGCGTGCACCACGCGTCCGCCGAACTCGCCGGCCCCGGGACCAATGTCGACCACGAAGTCGGCGAGGCGTATGGTCTCCTCATCGTGTTCGACGACGATGACCGAGTTGCCGAGATCGCGCAACCGCTCCAACGTGGAAATGAGTCGGCGATTGTCGCGCTGATGCAATCCAATCGATGGCTCGTCGAGGACGTAGAGGACACCCACGAGGTAACTGCCAATCTGTGAGGCGAGTCGGATGCGCTGCGCTTCGCCACCGGACAGTGATGCCGAGGCCCGGGACAACGTCAGGTAATCCAGGCCGACGTCCATGAGGAACGTGAGGCGTTCCGTGATCTCCTTCACGACCCGCAGGGCAATCGTCTGCTCGCGCTTGGTGAGTTTGAGATTGGCGAAGAAGTCAATCGCTTCGTCGATCGTCATTGAGTTCACTTGGGCAATGTTGTGCGCATGAATCTTGACCGCAAGCACTTCGGGCTTCAGTCGTTGGCCCTTGCAGGTATGACACTCCACCTCGCGCATGTACTGCTCGGCCTGTTCGCGTGACCAGTCACCGTCGGACTCATTGCGCTTGCGCTCCAACCAGTCCACGATGCCGGCGTACGTGGTGTCGTAGGTGCGAACCTTGCCGTAGCGGTTGCGGTACTTGACCGGCACCGTGCGCTTCTCCACGCCGTAGAGAATCAGTTTGCGGTCCTTCGCTCGAAGCTTCTTCCACGATGTGTTGACGTCGAAGTCACCGAGGGCTGCAATCCCATCGATAAGGCGCGCAAAGTACTTGAAACGCACGCCGGCCCATGGCGCCAACGCCCCGTCCGCCAATGACAACGTGTCGTCGGGCACCACGAGGTTGGGGTCGACTTCGAATCGCGTGCCGAGGCCGGTGCACACCGGACAGGCCCCGTAGGGCGAGTTAAAGGAGAAGTCGCGTGGCGCGAGTTCGCTGAAACTGAGTCCGCAGTCGTTGCACGCCATCTTCTCCGAGAACTGGACGAGCTCGTCACTGTCGATGAAGAGAAAGGACACCAGTCCTCTCGTCAGTTTGAGCGCGGCTTCGACCGACTCCGTGAGTCGCTGACGGACCGACGCCTTGACACTCAGTCGGTCCAGTACGACGTCGATGGTGTGCTTCTCGTACCGCGCGAGGTTGACGCTCTCGCGATCACTCAGTTCAATGACGTCACCGTCGACGCGCGCTCTCGAGAAGCCCTGGGCCGCGAGTTCACTCAGTAGCGTGCTGTACTCGCCCTTACGACCCTCGACGACCGTGGCGAGGACGAGGAAACGTTCGTCATTCGTACGCGCCAACACCTGGTCGACGATCTGCTGGGGCGTCTGACGGGTGACGACCTTGCCGCAGTTGGGACAGTGCTGGACGCCAATTCGCGCGAAGAGCAGTCGAAGGTAGTCGTGGATTTCGGTGATCGTGCCCACGGTCGAGCGCGGATTGCGTGACGCGGTCTTCTGATCGATGGAGATCGCCGGCGACAGGCCCTCGATGAAGTCGACGTCGGGCTTGTCCATTTGACCGAGGAACTGGCGCGCGTACGCCGAAAGGCTTTCGACGTAGCGACGCTGTCCCTCGGCGTAAATCGTGTCAAAGGCCAGCGACGACTTTCCCGATCCGGAGAGTCCCGTAAAGACCACCAACTGGTCGCGCGGTATCTCGACCGAGAGGTTCTTGAGATTGTGGACGCGGGCGCCCTGCACTCGAATGGTCGACGACATGTAGGGAATCTACCGGTCAGACGTCGAGAGCCAGGTCGTCAATGACGAGTTGATCGATCTCAGTGGCGAGACCCTGGCGTTGCAGCAGATGGAGCATGTCACGAAGCGCAGCCGCCTCTTCGAAGCGCAGTTCGCTCGCGGCGACCAGCATCGCCTTCTCCACTCGGGCAATCTCCAAGGAGAGGTCGTCGGGCAGCATCTCCTCCAAGGACGTGATGCCGTGGACCTTGTTCGCCGGCTCGACCATGTACTCGCTGCGCAGGCGCCCCAGGATGTCCGCGACGTTCTTCATCACCGTGGTCGGTTCGATCCCGTGCTCCTTGTTGTACTCAATCTGGAGCATCCGACGGCGCTCGGTCAGCGAAACCGCGGCGCGCATCGAGTCGGTCATCCGGTCGGCGTAGAGCACGGCTTGGCCATTGGAGTTGCGCGCGGCGCGGCCGATGGTCTGGATGAGGGCCGAGCGTGAACGCAAGAAGCCCTCCTTATCGGCGTCGAGGATTGCGACCAGTGAGACTTCGGGAAGGTCCAGTCCTTCGCGCAGCAAGTTGATGCCGACCAGCACGTCGAACTCCCCGAGTCGCAGCGAACGCAGGATCTCAATGCGCTGAATCGTGTCGATGTCGCTGTGCAGGTATTGGACGCGGTACCCGGCCTTGGTGAGGAAATTCGTGAGGTCCTCGGCCATTCGCTTCGTAAGGGTCGTAATGAGCACGCGCTCGTTGCGCTCGATGACCACGTCGAGACGAGCTCGCAGGTCGTCAATCTGATTCTTGGTCGGCATGATGGTGACGACGGGATCGAGGAGGCCGGTTGGTCGAATCACCTGCTCGACAATCTGGTCGCTGTGCTCTATTTCATAGGGACCAGGGGTCGCGGATACGAAGACCATCTGGGGCACGAGCTCCATGAACTCATCAAAATTAAGTGGTCGGTTGTCCATCGCGCTCGGCAGTCGAAAGCCGTGCTCGACCAATGTCTCCTTGCGCGAACGGTCACCGGCGTACTGACCGCGAACTTGGGGCACGGCCACGTGAGACTCGTCGATGACGACGAGGAAGTCGTCGGGGAAGTAGTCGAGCAACGTGAAGGGCCGTTCGCCGGGTTTGCGCCCGTCGAGGTGGGCCGAGTAGTTCTCAATGCCGGCGCAGACGCCGGTCTGTTCGAGCATCTCGAGGTCGTGCTCGGTGCGCGAACGCAGTCGTTGCGCCTCGAGCAGTTTGCCTTCGGCGGCGAAGGTCGCGAGCTGCACCTGAAGTTCGTCCTCGATCCCGCGACAGGCCCGCTGCAGCGTGGCGGCGCCCGTGGCGTAATGCGAAGCGGCGAAGAGCGTGACTTCCTTCACTTTGCCGCGGCTCTCCTGGGTCAACGGGTTGAAGAATGAGATCTCCTCGACTTCGTTGCCAAAGAACGAAACCCGCACGGCCTCATTGCTATAGGCCGGTTGGATCTCGAGCGTGTCGCCCTTCATGCGGAACGTACTTCGATCAAGCACGAGCTCGTTGCGGTTGTACTGCATCTCGATGAGTCGCCGTAGTAGGGCGCGCTGCTCGAAGGTCGCGCCGACCTCGAGGTGGAGCATCCGCTCGCGGTACTCAACGGGCGAACCGAGTCCGTAGATGCACGACACCGACGCCACGACGATCGTGTCGCGATGCGTGAGGAGCGACGAAGTCGCGGCGTGACGAAGTCGGTCGATCTCCTCGTTCACCGAACTGTCCTTCTCAATAAAGGTGTCGGTCCTTGGAATGTAGGCCTCGGGTTGGTAGTNNGAGACGAAGAACTCCACGCGATTCTGCGGCAGCATCTCCTTCAACTCCGAGGCGAGTTGCGCGGCCAACGATTTGTTTGGCTCAAGGATGAGCGTCGGGCGTTGAACGTGCTCGACCAGCCACGCGATGGTGGCGGTTTTGCCACTGCCCGTGATGCCTTCGAGGGTCTGGTAGCGAAGTCCGTCCTCCACCCCTTGGGACANNCTCATCTGGTTGGCGAGGCGCGCGCGCGCGTCATCCTCCTTGAACCCGCGATGTTCGACCAATCGGCGCACCGCGGTCTCGGGGTCAACCTGTACCGACCACACCTCATCAATGCCGAACGCCACTCGGTGCTCGGGACGAAAGAGGGGCACCGCTACGAAGACGGCGTCGCCGGTGGCCCCGTCCAGTTGTCGTACTATCTCCACGCCGATCTGCCCGTGAGTGATGCGATTGAGGCGACGAAGCGCGGAACGGTCATTGAAGACGACCTCGGCCATAAAGGCGCGGTCCAGAGTTCCGTCGTTCGCCAGTACCGCACTGCCGAAGGCGTCTACGAGCGCTCGCAGTGCCGGACTGCCTATGGTGGTGACGTCGTGGGCCACGTCGTCCGCGTCAACGACGGTGTAGCCCCGGGATCGCAATCGATCACAGACCGCGGATTTGCCGGCGCCGATGCCACCCGCGATCACAATTCTTTTCATCAGACCACGGTAGTCAGAGGGTGTCACATCACTGACGGGGCGCCCTGGGGTGGTACTTCGTCCACACTGGCGTTGAGTATTGTCAGGTCAGTCTCAATAGGGGGAAGTGTGCTCAGATATTTGGTGAAACGACTGATGCTGCTCGTCGGCATCGTTTTCATCATTTCGGTGGGCAGTTACTACCTCATCCACCTGTTGCCCGGCGATCCCGCGGTCGTCGTCCTCGGGTTCGGCGCCAGCCCGGCCGCCAAGGCCGCCTTCTACGCCCAGGTTGGACTCAATAAACCGGTCTACCTTCAGTACTTCGTATGGATGGGCCACGTGCTCCACGGCAATCTTGGAACGTCCTTCATTTCGGGCGACACCGTGCTCTCAAAGATTCGCTCCGCCCTGCCGATTGACCTCGAGATCATCTTCATCAGTCAAATATTGGCGTTCGCTGCGGCAATCCCCGCGGCGATGCGATCGGCCCGCAAGCCCGACGGTCCCGTTGACCGAATACTGGGCGCGAGCAGTTTCACCCTTCTTTCGATTCCCCCTTACATCATTGTTGTCTTCGCCGTGCTCTTGATCTCGATCAAATTGGGACTCTCGGCGACCGGACCGTCGGCCTACGTCGGCTTTGGGACCAGTCCGCTCAACAACCTCGAAAGCCTGTCACTGCCAGCGTTNNAAGGGACTAAGTCAGCGGCGCATCATGTGGCGTCACGCCTTTCGTCCTTCGTCGGTGGCCCTACTGGGTGCGGCGAGCGTGAACATCGGAGGACTGCTGGCCGCCGGCTTCGTCGTCCAGTACCTTCTGGCTATTCCCGGACTGGGCTACACCCTTATTTCGGCCATTAACGCCGATGACTTCCTCTTGGTGCAGGGCATTGTCTTGGTCGTGTCGGTCGGGGTGGTCTTGATCAACTTCATTTTCGACTTCATTATTAACGTCGTGGATCCGAGGATTAGCCGTGAGTAGCGTCGACCTGGTCGAAGTCCAAATTCTCGAGGGCAGCCGAAAGAGGGGCGAGCCCCTGGGCGTCCTCTTCTGGATCTGCGTGGGCTGGATTGCTCTCAACGTCTTCATCGCGATTTTCGCCAACGTGCTGCCGTTCCAGAGCCCGCTCAACCAAGACTTCACCGCCCTGAACGCCGCTCCCAGCCTTCACCACCTCTTTGGGACCGACGACCTTGGCCGCGACATCCTGTCGCGCGTTGCGTACGGGTCACGTGTGTCGATCTCCGTGGGCGTCGGCGCAATGATCATCGGGTTCGGCGTGGGCGCACCGCTCGGCATGCTCGCCGCGTACCGCCGAGGCCGCTTTGACGCAATATTGACCACGGTGATGTATGTCATGTTGGCCTTTCCGGCCATCATCGCCACCATCGCGGTGCTCTCCTTTTGGACGCCGCGGTCACTCGTCAAGATCATCATCGTCATCGGCGTCGCGTCGATCCCACTGGTCTATCGAGTCATCCGTACGGCGACCTTGAGTGTCGCCACCAAGGACTACGTCATTGCAGCCAAGGTTCAAGGCGCCACCGACCGTCGAATCCTCATGAAGGAACTGCTCCCCAACATTGCACCCATTGGCATCTCCTTCTTGCTGATCGGCATCGCGACGGTCGTCACGCTCGAGGGGGCGCTGGCCTTCCTCGGCCTGTCCGTCACCGCGCCGACGCCCTCGTGGGGCAACATGATCAACGAGGCCCGCACTATTTTGCAGATCAACCCCTGGCTGGTCATCTTCCCGTCGCTCGCGCTCTGTCTATTCCTCCTCTGTCTCAACTTCATCGGTGACCGCATTCGCACCCACTTCGACGTCACGGAGGTGAAACTGTGAGCGACGAGAAACTGTTGGTCGTTACGGACCTCAAGACGACTTTCGACACCGCAAACGGCCCCTTGCCGGCGGTCGGTGGCGTCTCCTTCGACCTCGAACGCAACGAGACACTCGGCATCGTCGGTGAGTCCGGCTCAGGCAAGACGGTACTGTCGCGCACGATCATGGGACTCCAACCACGCACCAAGGTCAGCGTCACTGGCTCCTCGGTGATCGACGGTTTCGAGGTCGTTGGCGCAAGTGAGAACGACAAGCGCAAGATTTGGGGCACCGAGGTCGCGATGATCTTCCAGGACCCCATGACGTCGCTCAATCCCGTCATGCGCATTGGAAAACAGATTGACGAAGCGCTTCGTGTCCGCCTCGGCATGGACAAGGCCGCCGCAAAAGCACGAGCCATTGAACTGCTCGAGCTCGTCGGCATCCCCTCGCCCCAGGAGCGCTACAACGCCTACCCCGGGATGTTGTCGGGTGGCATGCGCCAACGCGTCGTCATTGCCATTGCACTGGCCTGTTCACCCAAACTCCTGATGGCCGACGAACCAACCACCGGTCTCGACGTCACCATCCAGGCCCAGATTCTGAACCTGTTGGATGAACTGAAGGATCGCCTCAAGATGTCGGTCATCCTCGTCACCCACGACCTGGGCGTGGTCGCGACGCGCACATCGCGCATCATCGTCATGTACGCGGGGCGTATCGTCGAGACCGGCAACACTCGCGACGTGTTCTATCACCACCGCATGCCCTACACCAAGGCGCTGCTCGAAAGTTCACCCAAGGTTTCGAACCACAGTCACACGCGGCTCGTCACCATCCCCGGTCGACCGCCGAATCTGCTGAGCCTCCCCGACGGGTGCGCCTTCGCGCCTCGCTGCTCGTACGCGACCGATCAGTGCCACCTCGTTCGTCCCGAACTGGAACCCTCGACGGAGCCGGGTCATACCTTCGCGTGCTGGAATCCCCTCCCCATCAACGTAGAAGGAGCCCTCGCGTGAGCGACGTTCGCCAACCACTGCTCAAGGTCCGTGACCTTGAAGTCACGTTTCACGCCCACGGTCACGCCGTCAGTGCCGTCGCTGGTGTCAGCTTCGACATCTTCGAGGGCGAGACCCTCGGACTGGTCGGCGAATCTGGCTGTGGCAAATCGACCACCGGCAAAGCGCTCATGCGCATTGTCGAACCGTCAAGTGGAACGATTGAACTTGACGGCACCAACGTCGCAACCCTTTCGGGCAAGGTACTGCGCGCCGCCCGGACCAAGATGCAGATGATCTTTCAGGACCCGATCAGTTCGCTCAACCCGCGCCGGCGCGTCAAGGACATTGTCGCGGAGCCCCTGGACTGCTGGAACAAAGTTCAAGGCGACGAGCGCGCGACCATCGTGCACGACCTGCTGAGCAAGGTCGGCATCGACCCTGTCGTCTACGGTGACCGCTACGCCCGTCAGTTCTCCGGTGGTCAGTGTCAACGAATCTCGATCGCACGGTCGCTCGCCATGCGACCGAAGTTGCTCATCTGCGACGAGATGGTCTCGGCCCTCGACGTCTCGGTGCAAGCCCAGATCCTTAACCTCCTCGAAGACTTGAAGGCTGAGTACGGCCTGACGTTGCTCTTCATCGCGCACGACCTGGCCGTCGTGAAGAACGTGAGCGACCGGGTCGCCGTCATGTATCTCGGCAAGATCTGTGAGATAGGACCGGCCGACACGCTCTATGAGTCGCCGGCCCACCCCTATACCGAGTTCCTGCTCGGCGCGGCACTCGAGGCCGACCCCGACTCACCAATGCACTCCCAGACCCTCGAGGGCGAACCACCGAGCCCGATGAACCCACCGAGCGGCTGTCGCTTCCGCACTCGCTGTCCGAAGGCGACCCAGAAGTGCGCGGACGAAGAGCCGTTACCCCAGGAGGTGGCGCCCAACCATCTCGTGTCGTGTCACTATCCGCTCACGATTACCCACAAGACGCCGACCCCCACCGCTGTCGACGGCTGAGCTCGCTCGTCACCCCAGTACACGTCCTCTTAATCGACGAAGCCCGCCCGCTCGATTGTTGAGCGGGCGGGCTTCGTCGCTGAGCACTACTCGCTGACGGGAACCTCTTCGACGTCCGTCGCGCCGGCGTCGCCCACTTCTGCGGCGTCGGGTGCGTCGCTGTCGTCAGCGTCGGGTGCGTCGCCGTCAGCGTCGGGTGTGTCGCCGTCGTCAGCGTCGGGTGCCTTGGCAGAAACCTCAACGGCGTACTCGGCCCAGGCCGCCTGCGCCTCAGTCTCGGGCGTGAACTCGCCGTATTCGATGCCACCGATGTAGTTGCCTTCGTTGTCGTAGGCGTGCGAGCCGAAGGCTTCGCGGTACTCCTCGGAGACCTCGCCACCCTCCGCAGCCTGCTTGATGGAGAGGCTGATTCGACGACGAGCGGTGTCGAGTTCGATGATCTTGACCCACAACTCTTCGCCGGCCGTAACGACCTGGTCCGGAGACTCGACGTGGTGCGCCGCCATCTCCGAAATGTGGACGAGACCCTCGATGCCCTCGCCCACTTGGACGAACGCGCCGAAGGGCACGAGCTTGGTGACGCGTCCGTAGACGAGCTGGTCGACGCTGTGGCTGTCGGCGAAGACCTGCCACGGGTCGGACTGCGTGGCCTTCAGCGACAGCGAGATGCGCTCCTTCGAGAAGTCGACGTCGAGTACCTCCACGTCGACCTCGTCACCGACGGTGACGACCTGGCTCGGGTGGTCAATGTGCTTCCAGCTGAGCTCCGAGACGTGAATGAGTCCGTCCATGCCGCCGAGGTCAACGAACGCACCGAAATTGACGACCGAGGAGATGACGCCGTGACGACGCTCACCGGGCTTGAGGTTCGACAGGAAGTCGCCGCGCTGTTCCTTCTGGGTCTCTTCGAGCCAGGCACGCCTCGAGAGCACCACGTTGTTGCGGTTGCGGTCGAGCTCAATGATCTTGGCTTCCACGGTCTTGCCAATGTAGGGCTGGAGCTCGCGGACACGGCGCAGTTCGACGAGGGAGGCGGGGAGGAACCCGCGCAGTCCGATGTCGACAATAAGGCCGCCCTTGACGACCTCAATGACAACACCCTTCACGACTTCGTCGCGGTTCTTCAGCTCTTCGATGTTGCTCCAGGCCTTCTCGTACTGCGCGCGCTTCTTGGAGAGGACGAGGCGTCCTTCCTTGTCTTCCTTTTGGAGGACGAGGCATTCGATTCGCTCACCAATGGAAACGATCTCGGAGGGGTCGACGTCGTTGCGGATGGAGAGTTCACGCGCGGGAATCACGCCTTCGGACTTGAAGCCAATGTCGAGCAGGACTTCGTCGTGGTCGATCTTTACCACCGTGCCGGTAACGAGGTCACCGTCTTCGAACTCAAGGACACTGTCGCCCACGAGGGTGGCGAGGTCCGTGCCGACCATGTTGTCTTCGGTGATGACGCGGGGACTGTAATTGCCCTCTTCGTCAAAGGTGCCCATTTGCTGGGGGGAAAGGAGGCTCGTGGCGTCCGACATGCGTACTTCTCTCATACGACCACACCGGGGTCAGCTAGGGAATAAGGAGTGGGTCGCCGGTGTAAACCCAAGAAACAACTCTAGCAAAACAAAGCTCAGCCCTTCGCGGCGGCCCAGTTGTCGCCCCAGTGCAGGGTGACCTCCAACGGGACGCTCAGATGCGCGGCGTTGGTCAGTGCGTCGATCATCACCGCCTCGACGCGTTCCTTCTCCCTCGGTGGCGCCTCCACGAGGACTTCGTCGTGTACCTGGAGAATCAGGCGGGCTTCGAGTCGATCGGCACGAAGTTGGCGGTCGAGGCGAACGAGCGCCGACTTGAAGATGTCGGCGGCCAGGCCCTGGATCCCTGAGTTCATGGCCTGGCGCTCGGCCGCCTGGCGCTGCGGTCCGGTGGCCGTCGCGATGTCGGGGAACGGGCGGATTCGACCGAATTCGGTACGCGAATAGCCCTTGGCGCGGATCTCTTTGATCGTCTGGTCCATGTAGGCGCGCAGCGAAGGGAACCCGGCGAAGTATTTGTCCATGATCTCCTTGGCGGCGCCCACCGACACACCGAGTCGCCGACTCAGTCCAAAGGCCTCCATGCCGTAGGCGAGTCCATAGGAGACGGCCTTCGCCTGCTCGCGCTGCTCGGGTGTCACCTCGGCCGGCGTGATGGCAAAGACCGAGGCCGCGATCGTGCGGTGCACGTCTTCGTGCGACGCGAACGCTGCGAGCAGTCCAGAGTCCTGGGAGAGGTGCGCCAGGATTCGCAGTTCGATCTGGTTGTAGTCCGACACCGCGAGTTGCCATCCTTCGCTCGGCAAAAACGCGTAGCGCAAACGGCGACCCTCTTTGGAGCGCACGGGGATGTTGTGCAGGTTCGGACTGTCCGACGAGAGCCGTCCGGTGCGCGCCACCATCTGAGCAAACGTCGCGTGGATGCGACTATCGGGCCCGACCGCGTCGATGAGGGGCGCTCCGTAGGTGCCGCGAAGCTTCTCCACTTCGCGGTAACGAAGGATCAGTGGAATGATCGTGTGCTCGTCCTGGATTGCTTCAAGACTCGACGCGTCGGTCGAATAGCCCGACTTGATCTTCTTGACCGCGGTGAGGCCCATCTCGCTGAAGAGCACGGTCTGGAGTTGTTGGGGCGAATTGACCTTGAAGTCGTGTCCCGCGACCTTTTGGATCTGCCTATCGAGTGACGCCGCCTCCTCGGTGAACTCCTTGGCGATGGTGCGCAGCAGTTCCACGTCGACGCGAATGCCTCGCGCCTCCATAAGTCCGAGCACCATCACGAGCGGCAACTCGATCTGTTCGTACACGAAGGTCAACTCCCACTGCACGATCTCGGCGCGCAAGTGTTCGCGCAGTCGCGCCACGAGCGCCACTTCGTAGAGCAAGGTCTCGTCACTGGTCGTCGAATCAAAAAGTGACGGCGTCGTCGTCACGATGGGCTCATCGAGGAAGCGATGGGCGACGTCGGCCAGTTCGTAGCGCCCGGAGTTGGCGTCGAGAAGAAACGCCATGATGGCGGTGTCGTCGGAAGGTTCGAGCAAGACGCGTTCGTTCTCGCCCGCGATGCGGTAGAGCGCCTTCACGTCGTGGCCGCTCGGGGCGACCGTGCCCAACGCGTCGATGAGCTCGTCGAGGTCACAGAGCGCGACGACGCCCTTCGCGGCGTCCAGTACGGCGGCGCGGCCGTGTCGAAAGACGACGACGGGCGTCGTCGTTCCCCTTAGGACATCGCTCAGTGTCGTGGTGGTCAGTACCTTGGCCGGTGCCGTCGCCTTGACCTTGACCGGCACCTCGTCGGTGGCGGACGTGGCGTGACCGGCTTCGCCGAGCAAGCCCTCCTTCATGATCTGTCCAAAGCGCGTGCGCATCTGATTCATCTCGAAGCGGTCGAAGAAGGCGTCCACGTCGCTGCGATTCCATCCCCCGAGCGTGATGTCGTGCAGGGTGAAGTCGAGGGGCACATCGCGGATGAGCCGCATGACCTTTTCGTTATTACGGGCGCGCTCTTCGTAGGTTGCGAGATTTTCACGCAGTTTCGGCGTGAGATCGCTCAAGTGCGCGTAAAGGTCATCCATGTCGCGGTACTGTGCGAAGAGTTTTGCCGCGGTCTTCTCCCCCACGCCGGGCACGCCGGGCAGGTTGTCCGAGGTGTCGCCTCGAAGTGCCGCCAGCAGCGGGTAACGACTCGACTCAATGCCACAACGCTCGAAGATGCCGCTCTCGTCATAGAGCGAGTAGTCCGAGACGCCGCGGCGGTTGTAGAGAACCTTGATGAACGGGTCCTCAACCAATTGGAACGCGTCGCGGTCGCCCGTGACGACGACCACGGGAATCGACTCGTCGCGTCCCCAGGTCGCGAGCGTCGCGAGCACGTCGTCAGCTTCGAAGTTCTGCACCCCGAGGACGGGAATGTGCAGCACCTCACAGAGATTGCGAATCAGTTCGAACTGGTGCTCGATTTCGGGGGGCGTCTCGGCCCGACCGCCCTTGTAGTCCTCGACCATGGCGTCGCGGAACGTGCCACCCGAAAGGTCAAAGGCCACGGCGAGCGCGCGCGGGTTCTGGCTGCGCACCAGTGAGATGAGCATCGCCGCGAAGCCGTGCAGCGCGTTGGTAACGATTCCTTCCGACGTCGCTATGTCCGTGGGGAGCGCGAAGAAGGCGCGAAAGGCCAGGGACATTCCGTCCAGCAGCACCAGGGGGCGCTGGTCGGACGCCGACTCAGCCAACGAACTCGCCCTTCAAGATCTGTTGGGCGATGTCGCGCATGCGCGTACGACCACGCATGGCCGACTGCTGAATGATCTCGAAGGCCGCCGGCTCATCGAGGCCCCGCTCCTTCATGAGCATCTCCTTGGCGCGTTGGACAATCTCACGCGTTTCGATTTTGTCGTCAACGTGACTCACTTCGGCGTCGTGTTCCTCTTCGACCGCCGGACTAAGAAGGGCCGCCAACTTGGGCAGAATCTCACTCGATCGAAACGGCTTCACGAGGTACGCCACGACGCCGGCGTCACGCGCGCTTTCGATCAGGCTGCGCTGACTGAATGCGGTCAAGAGGACCACGACCGTCGCGCTGCCCTTCAAGGCGCGCGACACTTCAATGCCGTCGAGCCCAGGCATCTTCACGTCAAGCAGCGCGAGGTCGGGTTGCAGGTCCTTAATCATCGCGAGCGCGTCGTCGCCGCGCGCCGCTTCGCCGACGACGAGATACCCGTCGCCCTCCAAGATCTCTTTGAGATCGAGTCGAATGATCGATTCGTCATCGGCAATCACTACACGTTTATCCATTGTCATCATCCGGGGACCAGTCTCGCAGGAGTTCGTCTCGCGCTTCAATAAGCTCACGTACCTCTTCGGCTCGCCGATTCATCTCGGCGTTCGCCACCGTGACGTGGCGAGAAAGATCGTCGTACTCGTGAGCTTGGAGTGGGGTCTCGGACACCAGGGCGCGAATGCGCGCGTCCTCGAGGGCGTCGTTCCATACCGCGACCTGTTCGCTCAGCACGTTCAAACTCTCGCGGGCCTGGGACAGTTGGCGCTGGACGTCCTCAAGACGACGTTTGTGGAGGCGCGAACTCATGGAGGGAGTCTAAATCGTCAATCAGACGTCAAACAGAACGTCTGTTGCTCCCAGCATCTGCGACGACGGGGCGACGCCAAAGCCGTCGCCACGGTCGTCAATCTCTCGCTCGTAGCCCTCGAGCGCGACGGACACCGGTGCCAAGTCACTCGGCTCCTCCACACAGTTGTGGGCGAGCTGCGCGTGCACGTGGCGGGCGTAGGGCGACTCGAAGAATCCGCCCACGTACGGACGGAGCCCCGCCTCACGGGCCGCCAGGATGATGGAGCGAGCGTTGGCGAGTCCGCCCACCCGAGCGGGCTTGACGCAAATGATTTGCGCCGCTGCGTAGCGAACGATTTGACCCACGTCGCGCACACTGCGAACGCCTTCATCGATACTGATTGGCACGTCCAACTTTTCGGCGAGCCGGGCCGAGTCGACGACGTTGCCCACGCCGTAGGGCTGTTCGACGCCGACGACCGAGGCGACATCGCCAACAATGCGGACCAGTTCAATCACTTCGGCGTCATTGCTCGCACCACAGTTGAAATCGAGCAGTACCGGCACGGACAGTTGGCCCAGGCGCTCCAAGGCGAGCGTTCCGGGCGTGGCGGACGAGGCCTTGGCCCGAACGCGCGTCGCGTCGGGCCCGATAGTCCACGCAGCGTCATCGAGCAGTGACACCGTCGCAAGAAGTGGCGTGGCGAACTGCGCGGGCCACAGCGACGACGCACTTTGTCGCGTACTTCGAAGCTCACGATCAAGGATCGCCATCTCCACCAGTGCGACGGCGGGATTGCTCGCCGCCCGAGGTCCAGCAAAACGCGCGATGCGGGTCCACGAGGGCACGTCCCCTTCGCGCTCGAGGATCTGTTGTAGTTGCGGGACCACGAACACGCGCAGTTCGTCAATCACGTCCAACAGCGCGGCGTCGCCGTTCAGCTCGTGCGGCTGTGGCGCCACTTCTCCGAATCCAGCGACGCCGTCGTGATCAACGCGAAGAAAGAGACGCGTCCGTGCATCGTGATGTTGTCCGGCGGCGAGGACGGGGAAAGACATCGCCACGTCCTGTCGCCAAAGCGTTGTCTTCACCTCGTCACTTTAAGTTGTTGTAACGTGGTCGCCCTAGCCCGGATGGCGGAATCGGCAGACGCGGAGGCCTCAAAAGTCTTTACTCGAAAGGGTGTGTGGGTTCAAGTCCCACTCCGGGCACTGTTACCGTTGAAGTATGTCTGAACCCACGGCGCTTCCTTTTCGCGACGACATCGTTGCTCTCTTCCCCGGTCAAGGTTCATTAAGCGGCGGGGCTGGCGTTCTCTGGCAGTCAAATCGGTTCTGGGACCTGATCGCGCGCGTGAGCGAAGCGGCCCGTCTGGACGTCGCCGAACTTCTCTTGACGGCATCCGATCAGGATGTCGTACGCACCGATCATGCCCAGATCGCGACCTTCGCCCTCTCCCTCGTTGGTTGGTACGACCTGCTCGATCAGGGAATCCGACCTCGGTATCTGCTCGGGCACAGTCTCGGTGAGTTCAGCGCCCTGGTCGCATCTGGTCTGTTGTCACTGCAAGACGGCGCCCGACTCATCGGCGTTCGCGGCGCCGCGATGGCCCGGGCCGCCGCGGCGACCGAGGGATCCATGGTCGCCTTGATGGGCGGGGACGACGGGGCCCGCGACGCACTCGAAGGCCTGCACGACGTGTGGATTGCGAACATCAACGGCACCGGACAGATCGTCGTCAGCGGTACGCGTGCGGGGCTCGATGATCTACTCGAGCGTCACAAGGAACTCGGTTGGCGACGGGCCACACCACTCTTCGTCGGCGGCGCGTTCCACTCTCCGCTCATGGCGCCGGCGCAACTCGAACTCGACAAGGCACTCGCCAGCGTGACGTGGGGTTCGACTGAGTCGATCCTGATTTCTAATGTGGATGCACACGTGCACACGTCCGCGGACGAATGGCGAGAACTGCTCTCGCGTCAGCTCACCTCGCCGGTACAGTATCTCGATGCAGTACTCGCCGTGCCCGACTCGGTCACGACCACCATTGAGATGCCGCCGAGTGGTGTGCTCAACGGCCTGACCAAGCGAATACGTACCTTTGCGTCGCAGTACGCGCCGGCCTCGTTCGCCGAACTGCGGGAGATCAACCTATGAGCCGCCACGTCATCATCACGGGGGCCAGCCGAGGGATTGGCGCCTCGATCGCCGACTATTTCATTGACCAGGGCGACCATGTGGTGGGGTTCTCGCGATCCGGTGACGCGCCCCGCGGTTGCGCCAAGTCAGTCGCGGTGGACGTCGCGGACTCGAGTGCTCTCAACGACGCGGTCAAGGCCTCGATCGCAGAGTTTGGACCCGTGGACGTCGCAGTCGCCAACGCGGGCGTCACCCGTGACGGTTTAGCACTACGAATGTCCGACGAGCAGTGGCGCGACGTACTCGCGACCAACCTCGACGGTGCGTTTTTTCTGGCGCGGGCGACACTGGCCTCGATGGTGCGGGCACGCAAGGGCTCGATCATCTTCATTTCATCCGTTGGCCCCTTCATGGGCGTGCCCGGCCAGGCCAACTACGCCGCGGCCAAAGCCGGCATGGTCGGTCTGGCCCGGTCATTGGCCAAGGAAGTGGCGTCGCGCGGCATCACCGTCAATGTCGTCGCGCCCGGACTGATTGAGACTGATATGACCAGCGACCTCGGCGACGCGAAGGAGGCCATGACGGCCCTCATTCCGATGGGACGGGTCGGCACGCCCAGCGATATCGCAGGAGTTGTGGGGTTCCTCGCCAGTAACGAGGCGCGCTATATCACCGGAGCCGTTCTGCCGGTCGACGGCGGTATGGCGATGGGCCTGTAAACGTCGGACTGAGCGGGCCGGTTTAGTACGCTTGAGCGAGAGAAAAAAGGGGCATTTCCATGGACCGTAACGAAGCATTAAGCAAGTTCACCGACAACGTCGTCGAAGTACTGGCAGTGGACCCTTCCAAGGTGACACTCGAGGCGTCATTCAGTGACGACCTCGGTGCCGACAGCCTCGACTTGGTCGAGCTCGTCATGGCCCTCGAAGAGACCTTCGACATTGAAGTCGCTGAAGACGAACTGAAGGACATTCGCACCGTTGGTGAGTCCTTTGAGCTGATCTACGCCAAGCTGTAGTGCGCGTCGCGGTCACCCCGTCGGGTCCAGTGCCGGGCTACCGGGTTGCGGTCACCGGCCTCGGCGCAATCTCCTGCGCCGGACTGGGCGTTGACGCGCTCTGGACCGCTCTGTTGAAGGACGTCGCACCCGAGAGCAAGCGGATCGCGCCCTTTGACGCGTCGCACATCGGCGGCCCCAAGGAACTACGGCGCTTCGACCCCTTCGCGCTCTACGCGTTGATGGCGGCCGACGAGGCGTGGAAGCAGAGTGGGCTCGAGGGACCACTCGTCGACGCGGGCAGCATCGTCACGACCGGCATCGGTGGCCTCCAAACCGTCATCGAGCAGTTCCGGGTGCTCTCCGAAAAGGGTCCCGGCCGCGTCTCGCCCTTCATGGTGCCCATGATGATGCCCAACGCCGCGACGGCCGCGGTCTCCATGCGCTTTGGTCTCGGAGGTCCGTGCGAGACGGTGACCACCGCCTGCGCCGCCGGTACGCACGCCATTGGCAACGCCGCTCGACTCGTGGCGACCGGTCGCAGCACAGTCGCCGTTGCCGGTGGCGCCGAGGCGGTGATGGTTGAAATCGCTGAAGCGGGATTCTCCAACATGACCGCGCTCAGTAACCTCGATTTCTCTCGACCGTTCGACGTCGACCGCGACGGCTTCGTGATGGGCGAAGGCGCCGGTATTTTGATCCTCGAAGAGTGGGAGCACGCTAAGGCCCGGGGCGCGACGATCTACGCCGAAGTCCTCGGCGCCGCGTCCACCGCCGACGCGCACCACATCACCGCTCCCGACCCCTCGGGTCACGGCGCGATTCGCTGCATGGAACTCGCGCTCGCCGACGCCGACATCAGCACCTCGGACGTGTCGCACATCAACGCCCATGGCACGTCAACGCCGCTCAACGATCTCGCCGAGTCGGTCGCGATGCGCAAGGTCTTCGGTGACAACGTTCCGCCGGTCACGTCCATCAAGGGCCACCTCGGACATTCGCTCGCGGCCGCCGGCGCACTCGAGGGAGTCGCGTCGGTGCTCACGCTTGTCAATCAGGTCATCCCGCCAACTGCGGGAACGACGGTCGTCGATCCCGAGGTCGGACTTGACGTCGTCATCGGAGCGCCACGCAGCGCCGACATGGAAGTCGTGCTGTCGAACTCCTTCGGCTTCGGCGGCCACAACGGCAGCGTCGTCTTTCGCCGCGCCCACGTCTAACTACATCGGCCACTCATCGTGGTGACGAACCACGTAGGCGTTGTCGAAGGCCCATCGAGCGTTCGCAATGAACTGGCCCAATAACACGGGGTCCTTCTCACCCGGGGACTTCTCAACGCCCGCGCGGACGTCAACTCCCCAGACGGGATAGTTCTGCACGATGTCGATCACGTTGGACGCCGAGAGACCACCCGAGGCGATGATTGGCGTTCGCACTTCGATGTCGCTGAAGAGTTGCAGCGAGTCCATCAATGAGTAATGGTCGTCCGACTCCGGCAAGACCACGTAGTCGACACCCTCTAAGGATTTCACGAGATCATGATTGGCGGTGCTGGCCAGCATTCGAAACACCGTGTTGACACGTTGCGACACGTAGGAGAGGTCTTCGTTCGAGATCGCACCATCAATCTGCACGGCGGAGAGTCCCAGCGTGTTGGCAATCTCGACGATCCGTTGGGGCATCTCGTTGCGGAAGATTCCCACCGACGTCGCACCAACGGGCAGGCGACGCACAATGTCGTGTGCGGCGTTCACGGAGATCTGTCGAGGCGTGGGCCCAAAGTCAAAGCCGACGGCGCTCGCGCCGAGTCCAATTGAGAACAGCGCGTCGTCTTCGGTGGTGACCCCGGAGACATTGATGAAGAGTCCTTCAGTGTTCAACCGCACGTGATCTCCTTGCGACCACGTTAACGGCCAGTACGGAGAGAATCAGGCAATCGGCTCGACGTGTACATCGCTGGCGTCGGCGAGCTCGCGAGAATCGAGCAATGTCCGGTGGACCACGCCCAGGCCGACAACACCGTCACCACTGTGCATCGCGGTTGTCAGACCTTGCGGTCCGGCAGGACCCTTTAACTTCAGCACTTCGTTCACGCGTTCGACGCTCGGACCCGATACTCGGATGAGGCGCCACGGCACGCTCGAACCGCGAGCGTCGAGTCGACCGACCAGTTCCTGGCCAGTAAAGCAGCCCTTCGTGAACGAGATCGTCGTGGCCACGAAGGACGCGCCGAAGCTGTGCGGCGTCAGTCCGAGCGCAAACTCCGCCGGTCCGGGCACGCCGGCTCGGATCTGCTCGGCCCTCGTATTGAGTGGACCTTCGACAACGTCGATGAGTTCAAGCGTGCACTGGGTTCGAAGGAGGAATCGCCTCAATCGGGCGAGCGCGACCTCAGCGAGTTCGCGTGGCACGCACAGCACCAGTCCGTCGCGCGAGGGAGTCACGAGACATGAGGTGATGACGACGCTGTCGGGGGCGAGCAGGAGCGCCCAGCGTCCGTCGGCCCCTAGGTCAGCGAGGTCTTGGCTCAGTTGTCCCTGGAGAAACGACTCGGCCTCGGGGCCAGTGGCGACAATATGTGACCAATGTGGCGGCGCATCAACAAGTGCTGAAGTGGTCTCGGGCATCGCGAATTACTCTATGGGCGAACGCTACGGAAGCTAACGAGAAGGCATTAGTCAATGACCATGCAGACCGAACTCAACACGATCACTTCGACGATGAATGACCTCGCCGTTCGCATCACCGCACTCGTGGAGACTGAGGGATCGGCAATGCCGCCCGACATCTACACCGAGCTTGTTGCGGCAGAGCGAACGATTGGCGCTCTCCTTCGACGGCTGAACCGAGTAGCGGGTCGAATCGGGTAGCGCGACGATAGCCTTCGCTCATGACCGATTCGTGGCGACGCAGCCATTCGCTGACGCCCGAACGACGGCTCGAAGTACTCAACCTGCTCAACCGCACGGAGTCACTGCTCGGACGTGAAGCAATCGATGAAGGACGGCGACGCATCGTGGTGCATGGGTGGCGAGCGGAACATTGGTTGCAGTATCACGAGGGACTGCTCGTGAGCTACGCCATGGCCACGGGCACCAAACGAGCCACGGTCGAGATGTGCGGCGGCGACGTCGACGAGGACCTTCTCCATAACCTCCTCGAACATCACGAGGTCCTGGAGTGGTGGACGCGCGGAGCGCAGATCCCGGTTCATTCCGGTTGTGAGGTGGTGCGCACGCTCCAACTGATGCAGGTGGCGTTGCCCGTCGCGGCGGTCGCCGTACCCCAAGGCGCGACGCTGCGCAACTATGAGCCCGGTCGCGACGAGGACGCGTGGCTCGAACAGAACAACGCGGCCTTCTTTCTTCACCCCGAACAGGGCGCGTGGATCAGGTCCGACCTTGATGAACGAACCAGTGA
>PLZP01000078.1 GCA_003152215.1 Acidimicrobiaceae bacterium
CCAGAATCCGGCGTCGTCCGCCGAGACGGCGGCGACGTTGCTGAAGATGCTGGAGGTCGGCCACCAATAACAAGGCCACTCGGCTTGACGCGATTGGTTAAGCCGACTAGTGGTCTAGGGCATCTTCGACTTCAGGGTAATGGTCTTGCCATCGACCACGAAGTTGCCGTACCCGTGATGGTGGATGGTCTTCGGTCGCTTCCGCTTCGGATCGGTCCAGGCCTTGACCACTTCGAGGACAAAGAGGTTGTACTTATCTACCAGGCTCGTGTCCACAACCCTGCATTCGAAGTTAGCGAAGCACTCGGCGATGAGGGGCGGCGCCACGAGTTCGGCTGGACGCGGCGTGAGCCCGAACTTCTTAAACTTCTCCACTGTGCGGCCCGATGAATTCCCCACCTTGACCACGACGGGCGCCAATTCCACGGAGGGAATCGCGATCACGCACTCGTGTTCGGCCACCAACGCCGAAAAGCTGTAGTCCTCGCTGCTCACGACGCATGCCACCAGCGGCGGCACGAACTCGACCATCGTGTGCCAGGACATCGTCATCACATTAGATCGGCCACTCTGGGACGTGGTCAACAAGACGACGGGCCCGGCTTCGAGGAGTTGATAGACCTCCGGGAGCGGAAGCTCGCTCATCGACGAGGAGGGTCGCGTACCGGTAACGCGGGTCCGGTTGCCCACGCCCGACTTCGTTGACGGGCTCACCGCCAGGTGACGATCTGGGCCGGGCGCCTGGAGGTCGGCGGGGTCTCGCCATCGGGCCACCCGACGGCGATCGGCAGCGCGCAAGGCCACTCGGGTGATACACCCAACTCCTCCTTCACCTCGGCTTGGTTGAACAGGGGGCGGGCCAAGCCGATCGGACAACTTCCGAGGCCGAGCGTCCACGCCGCCAGCATCAAGTTCTGCGCAGCGAGAAAGCAGTCCGGCACGCCATCGGCACTTGTGGCGTAAATCACGATCAACGCGGGAGCGCCGTGGAACAACTCGAAGTCGGGACCGAAGGCCATCTGGCGAAGCCGATCAAAGTCTGGCAACCCGCTCTCGACAACCTCGATGACGGGGGGCTCGTTCAGCAGGAGTTGTTTTCCCTCCTTGGCGTAGCGGGCGAGGACCTCCCGCTCCTGGATGACCACGAAGGCCCAGGGCTGGCAATTGACCGCACTAGGAGCTTGGATGGCGGCGTCAACGAGGAAGTCGACGTTGTCGCGGGTCACTGGCTTGTCGTCATAGACCCGAACGGCGCGCCGCTGGTAGATCGCCTTCACCGCGTCCGCGGCTTCGGTCGCTCTCGCCTCGCACGAGTGGCCAGGCGTGACGATGTTTAGATTCGAGCCGGCGGCGGTCATGTCCTACCCTTTCCGCTGGTCGTTACAGGCGACGGCATTTTCTTCAAGCCAGTGCGTCCCATAGGTACCCCTTCATTGGCGGACAGACGAACCCGATCAGTCAACCCGCCCACTCCACTAAGACTGTGACCCTTGGACGAGGCGATGGCTAGGGCCAATAGACCTTTGTCGCCAGGGGAATCCCTGCGACTGCCAACTGTCGAGCCACGAATTCAAACGAGAGAGGACTTCAGTGGATGTTGGTGGACATTCCACTTCGTCCGGCCAGCAAATCTGGATGTTGAGAGACATCCCTGGACATACAGGAAACACTCCCAAGGTGCCGGGATCGAGACCCGGGCGGCCCACCAGTAGTTCCTTAGGACTGGCCGCGCCTACCGGCAGTGACTAGGTGCTTAAGGATGAGGCATTGAGCCTGTAGCACAAGAGTCGAAAGGCCCTAGTCACCACGGAGAGGCATTTCTAGAATCGGAAATAGTGGAGGTTGGTCTTTGACGCCTTCCCTCTGACAAACGGTCAGGGGAACGAGAGAGGGGTGCGAAAACGGGCTCTAGCGCAAGTTGAGTTCGTGTGGGGAACGATCCCCGTTCTTTATCGAAAAGGACCTGGTTCGCGCAGGCGAAGTTGACGGACTGTCTTCAATCATCACAACCAAGAAGGATGGTGCATCATGGCAGGAAAAATTGAGAAGTCGAAGGGCAAGGTTAAGGAGGCAGTCGGGAGCCTTACTGGCAACAAGAAGTTAGAATCCGAGGGCAAGATCGACCGTCGCGCTGGCGAGGCGAAGGAGAAGATTGGCCGTGTGAAGGGCAAGGTCGAAGAGGCAGCCGAAAAGGCAGAGCGCAAGGCCGTAAAGGCGATTGACAAGACCAAGGACGCTACGCGTCGCAAGTAGTGTTGATCTCCGCTCGTCTCCGTGCCCTTTGAAGCGGCGAATTGGAGGCAGTTAGCAATATGAACAATAGGTACTGGGAATGGAGACGCAGTGATTATTTTCGGTTTGATTCTTCTCCTCATTGGGTTCGTCACGGGGATTGCGATTGTGTGGACAATCGGAATGATCGTGCTGGTAGTTGGGCTGGTTCTCTGGCTTCTCGGAGCGATGGGTCACGCCGTTGGAGGTCGACGGCACTACTACTGAGATTCAGCGCGGGCGCGGGCTTCGATGGAACTTTTTGTTACTAGATTGCCGCCGCTTGACCTCGCGCATTTCCGAAGCGCCACGTTGCCGAACCTCGACATCGTGAATCCGGCCACGAGGGTTCGAACCTCAACTTGGGGTGCGGCGTTTTGGCAGGCCTTTTCTAATAGCCCGCGCTACATCCGCGGACTATCGTTACCACTTTCAAACCCGGTCTTGACCAGATGCATTGTTACCATATTCACAGCACCCGTGGGCCTTATAGGACTTGAACCTGAGTCGCGTCGCGGACTTCGGGAATCAAACTCTCGGATATTCGCATTCCAAATTGGCGAACGCGCACAAGGTGACCAGTTATTAAGAGTTTGGTTGCGGCTTCGAACGTGAACTAATGCGATTCTCAATTACACCGTTCGCTCAGAAATCCCACATTTATTCTCACAGACCAATCCGACACCACCGGANNCTTTGATTCTCGGATGATTCCGACCCCACCGGACCAATCCAACCATACGCATCCCTCTCTTAATCCCAAGGTGCCGGGATCGAGACCCGGGCGGCCCACTAAACTCCTCGTCAGAGGGTATGTATTTAACTTTTCTGACTCCAATGTAGCCAATGATGTAGCCAATGCGTCGGACGTTTCTGGAGATTCAACCGTTGATTCGTCGTAGAGAATTGTTCGCATCGCCTCTGCGGCCCTGGCACGCGAGCGAGGCATGAGGTGTCCGTAGACGTCCTTAGTGACTCGGATCGAGGCGTGGCCCAACTGCTCGGCAACGACCTCTAGAGGAACTTCCATCGCAATGAGGAGCGAGGCGCACGAGTGGCGCAACTCGTGAATCGACCAGTGACCGAGACCCGCTTCTTTGCAAATCATTGGTACCGTCCGACCAAATGCCTCAGGGTCGAGGGGCGTCCCAATGTTGGAGGTAAAGATCAATTCATGCTCGTTATTCCATCGCTTGCCGACAACGAGTTCCTCGGCCTCTTGGCGCGTCCGATGCCGCTCGAGCATCTCCACAATGGGACGGGACAGATGGAGTACTCGCCGGCTGCCCACCGTCTTGAGGTCAACCAGCTGCACACCCGACTTGTCGCGAATCAGTTGGCGGCGCACGTGGAGCACGACAGTGCCTTCGGCGGCCTCAATGTCACTCCAGCAGAGTCCCAATATCTCGCCACGCCGAAGTCCGAGGGAGAGCGCAATCACGTAAGCGCCCTCATAACGGTGCCCCTTCACCGCTTGCAGAAAGATCTTCGCGTGCTCGGGCGAAAAACTCCGCCCTTCGCGTTGGTCGAGCTTCGGTCCTTCCGCGATTGAAGCGACGTTGCGCGTCAGGAGGCCGTCCTGCTCCGCCATGCGCAGTGCTCGCCGCAAGGTCGCCCTCGCCATTCGCCTCGTGGCCGGTGCATATCCCCTTAGCTCGAGGTCTTGCAGCATTCGACTGACATCAGAAGGAGCGAGCTTATTGAGACGAATCCTTCCGAGCGATGGATTGATGTAATCCCTTACGGCTCGCGCGTAGAGCTCTTCGGTCCTTGTCGTGACCGTGCCCGAAATTCTGTCCATTACCCAGCCCGACAAATACGTGCCGACCGTGAGTCGGTCCGGTGCCGGCAATATTCCTTGAGCGATTGTCGGATGCAATTCTCGTAGGCGCTTGACCACTTCCCCACGCGTTGGTGCACTGACCACTTTCCTCGACCTCTTACCGCCGTTCCGCCCGAGGTCAATGGCCCCGATCCAAACGCCGTCATCACGTTGGTAGATCGATCCCTCACCCTTGCCTCTTCGACTGCCCATGTGAAGTCCTTCCCGGTAATTGACCAATTGTTGAGTGAAAAGTTGTGCAACTACGACGCGTCATCGAGGTACCGCACGTACTCTCCCAGGTCGCTGTAACGAATCCGACGAGATCCACCAATTTTGACCGACGTCAAATCACCCTTGTACAACAGTTCGTAGACCTTTGAGCGACCAATCCCGAGGAACTCCGCAACTTCAACGACGGTGAACAGCTGAAGGTCTTTCCTAAACAACGGTCGGGCTGTATCGACGGTGCCTAAAGATTCCGCCTCGTCCAGATTCTGTTCACAAAGAGTTTTGTTCGAAACCGCCTCGCTCTTGTCACCGCTTCGCCTCATAATGCTCCTTACAGAGGAGCGATGTCTTCGCCCTCTATACAAGGAGCCACTCGAGAATGGCCTTTTCGAACAAATCCGTTGACAAGATTTCCAAATATTTTGGAAGCCCTTATTTTTCATCGATTGTGAGAATCACTCAGGGAGCCCAATCGGACGACTCGGCGCTTCGCGCACGTCGTCCTCGGGCACTTGGTTTTGCCTTGAAATGGAGACAGAAAACAAAACGGGGATGAACCTTGCTATACGTCCAACAAGAGAGGGCCCCTGCTTCGAAATGCGTCGATTATCGTTCGACTTCGTGTCTCAACTTGGCTCTCCAAATGAAGACGGATCGATTGCCAATGCTTGGATATTGACGTCGCCGGCGTCTCTAAAGGTTGAACGACTTTTACTCTCCTGCGACTCTGTTGCAGTCTTTGTCACCGCATCAATTGTGATTCACGCTTTGGTTTGGAATCGGCCACTTTCTTGGGCCGCACCTCTACTCATTGTTGCAATTCCACTACTTGCATTGGGCCAGGTTTGGATGGTTCTCGCCCTAACCGCTCGACGTCCGAGGCGAGTCCGCAATGGACTTATTCGACGATTCGATCAACTCGGGCTCTCTGGAGAGAAGGCGATTGCCTTTGGCGGTCTCACAAAACGGGAAAAGACTCTGAGTTACGGAGCCTTCTTCGCGGGCTGGTTGGCAGCAGTCACCGCATTCCCAAGTATTTCCAATGGAAGTCCCGCGACGCCGAACTCTGGATGCCCGTGGCCATTAGTGAACCATGGAATACAAACTTGCGTTTCTCACTCGGCGTACCTCGCGTCGGGCGTCGGGCTGCAGCGGTTTGCAGTCGGAATACTTCTCGCCTTCTTCTCAGCTCATGCGGCATCAAATTTAAGTGAAATTCGGCTTCGCATCTCATGATCACGTTTGAAATAACGATTTCCAGTCCGAGAATGACTGGTTCTCGTGTAGGCATGAATCGTTCGGACGCTTGCCGTGCTGCGTAATTCTTTAAACAGTCGACAATTTGTGTTCTACACGGCAATTGGGACGGTCGAATGGCTCGCTCTTGCGGCCGTTGAAGGAAGATACGTTGCGAATTATTCTGGCGTCCCTTATGTCTTCGCACTTGTAATCACTGCGTTGGCCCTTGGTGCAATCGATCCGAAAATGCCCAACCTTCGCGCCGGTATTTTCCTTGTCGCACCGGCTTTGGTGCTTGCATTGTGGACTGCACCCCGCGGTGATAACGATGGACTGTGGATGCTTTGGTTCCCGATTCTCTTAGTTCTCATCTTCGTCGTTGCGGGTGCTCATACCCTTGGCGCGCGGATTGGTCGCCGACGGTGAATGTTCTATTCATTACATCCCTGCCACGCATCATCAGAATTCACAGGTGATTAACACCCATCTACGAACATTGGCATCAATATGTAGTTGCACAATTGTTGCGTCGGGCCTCCGAGTGGAACTCTCACTTGATTGAATTTTGCTCCGGCTCGAGCAAGCGCTCGAATTCGAATCTGTAATACATCCGTTCATTCGTTCGCACTCATTTAAATTACGGATGCCATTACGACGAAGACGAATCCCAACATCACCACGGGAGCAGATATGACGCTTCCCCAATACTCAACTCGCAGTAATCGATCAGTCACACTGAGCGATCTTCCTCGCGTCTTCAATGTAGCGACGCCCACCGCCATGGGACCTGCGATGGTTGCCGCAGCACCGAAAATCCCGAGAGCAACATCTGGCTGACTCGGCGAGACATAGCCAACTAGGACTGCCCACGTATAACTAACGCCAATCTCAACCTCGAGCCACAAGAACGCGAAGAATATTGGTAGTAGCACGATGGCTAAGAACGTCCGCCTTCGGCGTCGACACTGCTCCCCTTTCATTGGGTTCATTGGGGCTCATCACGTGCTGTAACTGTGGCCAACGTCGCGACAGATCCTGAACAAGTTACGCCTAGCGCAAATTTCGCATATTTGGTCCATCCGTACTCCTCACCAGGACCATACGTATGCATCAACTCTGCGTAGCAGCGTCCGTTGTCGCCAAGAGCGGCAACGGAAAAGGTGTTCGGGGCAATGGGATTAATAGAAACAACGAATGGCCCTGTCGACTGAGCGTCTTTCCCGACATAACGGACCTCGTTATCGATGAAGGATCGTCCGGGCTGCACTCTGTTGAGGTGCTGCGCTGTGTCAACTTTGAATCCGCCTTGCGGTCGCGGTCCGATCGAATCCAGCGCCTCAGGGAAATGCGTAATCTCCGTGGTCATTTCCAGCCACACCGATAGGCCCTGCCACATCAGGAAGACAATAAATAGGCCGACCAACATTTCAACGAGCCATCGGCCAATCCAAGACTTACTGTCCAGGGCTCTGGATTGGACCCGTTTCTGATGAAGCCATTGAGTGTCGATCGTCATAATGTGAGTATATACTCTTAAAGTGTTTACTTCACAATTAAATGTGTTAAAACCTTGATATGACTGAGATCTCAAGTTCAATGACCATTGATGAACTGGCTCAACGCTCGAATACCGCCGCATCAACCATTCGCCTATACCAATCCAAAGCGCTCCTTCAGGCACCGACGAAACAGGGCCGGGTCGGACTTTACGGTCCAGATCACCTCGCGCGCCTCCATCTCATCGCCCAATTGCAGGGTGATGGATTCTCGCTGGCCGGTATTGGACAACTCTTACGGGCCTGGACGGAGGGCCGAGCACTCGACGAGGTGCTTGGACTGGAGGCCCGAGTAGCAAAAACTTGGAGTAACGAAGAACCACTCGTTCTCACTGTCCAAGAACTTGCTGATCACTTCCCCGGTAGCGTTCTCCCCGGCGAGGTTGCCCAGCAAGCCTTAAGTCTTGGACTCGTTCGAATCGAAGGAGACCACGTCGTCATTGATGACCGAAAGTTTCTAGAGGTCGGCTCAAAGCTGGCCGAAATGGGAATTCCGCTCTCCGAAGTCATCGATGAATTTGAGATTCTTAAAGCGGCAATGGCCCCCATTGCCGATCGATTTACGGATCTATTTCGAAGGTATTTGTGGTCAAGTTTCATCGACAACGGAGGACAGCAAGGGGTGCTACCAGACCTAATAGCAAACCTCACACTTCTGAGTCAGCTTGCTGGCGTTATCGTCTCGAGCACTCTTAGTTCCGAACTGAAGAAATCTGCGGAGAACTTTCTGCTCGAAGAATCGGGGAGCATCCATGACAAAGGTCTCGACGAAGTGCTGTCTCCCCTCGTGAAAGCCGCAGGACTAGATTTTCAGTTTTAGTGCCCGACTTCGAGGGACCCGAATGATTTGACCACCATCGACGCAGTTGGCAATTTGACAATTTTTATTTATGGGTCCTGCCGAGGTGTACATCGATTTGGTGCCCGTCGGTGCCGCAGATTTTGACATCTCCAACGACGTCATTCCCGACGATATGTAGCCAATTATGTAGCCAGGGACTCAGATTCGTGAGGATTTCGGTGGACGTCGGTGGACTCGGTGAGTGCTCTGACCAGGTAATCTGGACAACGACAGATGCCGCTGGATGGTCTGGCTCAACTCCCAAGGTGCCGGGATCGAGACCCGGGCGGCCCACTTAGATATGGTGCTCATCGGATTTCAGCGCGGTCACTCCCGGGTCGATCGAGGGACGAGACTCAGTTCGAACACCTTGGGCTGGCTGTAGTCCCTGGTTGGCTGACTCTTGCGACCGTGGCACTCTAGAGAGCAAACGGCGGCGGCGACCCCTTCCATATGTGTTACCATATGGTCCATGGGACGTCGCGAAGTGCTGGTGCAATTGGACGACGATCTCGTCGCGCGACTTGATCGACTCGCCGCTAAACATGGAACCAACCGATCGGAACTTCTTCGTAGGGGCGCCGTCGCGGTGCTCGATGCTGAGGAAATCCGCCAGGCTGACACCGAACTGCAAGCGTCATATCGCTTCACTCCGCAAGACCCGATCGTGGTCGAGGTTGCCGCTCGACTGGCTAGCGAGACAATTCCAAATTGGTAGCCAGGGGTGACATTATCTGGGCCAATCTAGGAAGCCCCGCTGGGCGGCGTCCGGTGTGCGTGTTGACTCGAGACGCTGCCATTCAAGTTCTCTCGGCCGTGACGTGCGCGCCGATCACGCGAACGGTTCGCGGAATTCGCTCGGAGGTCGAAGTTGGCCCTGCAGAAGGACTCCCCGAAGTCAGTGTGATCACTTGCGACAACATCGTGACCTTGCCGGTTGGCCTGCTCGCCAGCAGCCGGGTCGGCCATCTCAGCCTTGGAAAACGTTCTGAGTTGGACCGCGCGTTGCGCTACGCGCTCGATATTCAGTATTAAGTCAACAACACGATCAGACCATTCAAGCGCGTCGGTTCCGGCTTTCAAAACTTCCAGAACTATCGAGTACGAGCCCTCTGCGCCGGCAAACCGAACCGGCGAATGTCCGGCTCGATCGTCGTTCGATGAGACTCACCCCGTTACATTCCGATGAGCCGTATTAGTTCGGTTCCTACTGGACATCAATCAAGCGCAATTATCACGACGATGATTCCGTCCATCTCGAAAATGTCAGCAATCTTGGTGATCCCCTGCGTTGGTTTCGTGAGTGGTTTAGCTCATGACAACCGCCTGGGCGGTCGGATTGCCTCGTTGGGGCACTGTGCTGGAATGACTCGCTCATGGGATTGCGGCGGTGATTTGCATGGGTTCTCCTTCTGAGTCCGGGGTGGGGAAGACTGCGGGAACGGCTCAGGCTCTGCTAGTCCGCGGTTATCGGATTTCGTAGGTGCCGTCGAGTCGGGCGCGTGCAATGACATGTCCGGCCATGGCGAGGAGTGCATCGGCGAGGGCGAACTTATCAGGCAGGTCGATCTGGTAGTCCACGGCGAAGAGCTGGAAGACGTAGGAGTGTGGGCCGTGCGAGCGCGGGGGCTTGGGGCCGGCCCAGCCGAGGTGGCCGAAGGGGCCTTTGCCGTGTTTGAGTCCGGGGATCGGGCTCGGGTCGGTGAGGCCGTTCTCGGGAATGCCGCTTAGCGATGGGTCGATGCCGAGCGTGAGCGCATGGGTGGCGGGTTTCCCGAAGGGAACGTCGGGGTCTTGGACGATGAGCACAAGTTCCGCTGTTTCGGCTGGCGGCGTTGTCCAGGCGAGGGCGGGTGAAATGTTGGCCCCGAAGAACCTCCCGCGGTGCCGCTCGGGGATGGGGGTGCCGTGATCGAAGGCGGGGCTGGTGAGGGTGAAGTTCTCAGGTGCTTGCATGTCGGGACGTGCCCAGACGAGCGTGTGGTGTCCAGCGTGTCGGTTGCGCAGTGCGAGGCCGAGGGGGTTTGCGGGCATGGTCTTGCGTCTTCTTTCTGTGTTTGGCGGATGAGGTTGGCGGGGCTGCCGAGTCAGCGGTCGAAGACCGAAAGGGCGGAGTGGGGGTCACCCTGGCGTTCCCGTCCGGTGACGGATGGTGTCTCAGCGGCCCGCATCGAAGAAGCCGTCGTTGTCACCGACGACGGCCCCACAATTCTTACCCGATTTCCCGCGCAAGAGTTGATGGTTGCGAACAAGTACTAAGGGGGCGAGCATGACTACGACTATCACCATTGTGTCTGGTCCTACGAACTTCGAGACGGAACTGAGCATGTACGGCAAGTGAGGCGGCGTTACGCTAGTTCGAACCCGCCGACGACCTCTTCTGGAAGCACTTTCTCACGTGTACGAGTCCCCTTTCATGTGGTGAGAAGGCAGTTGCGGCGAGACTTGCTACAGCGTTGAAGAAGACAGACTGGACACCGCGACGTACCGTAGCTGCGTCCTCGCTGGCGCGTGATGTGCCAAAGACCGCGGCGCTGTCGTCCAAGACCGCCAACGGAGAAGAGGCCCTGAAACGCGAAATCACTTGTCCAACCTCGAGTACCATGCGCGTGGATTCAATTCGATGAGTAACGGCGCATGAAAGCCTTTCAGGACTACTACCCGGAACATCTCTCGCACTGCTACGGCTGCGGCAACCTGAACGAACACGGCTACGGAATCAGAACGTTCTGGGACGGCGACGAAAGTGTGACTCGCTTCTTGCCCCAGCCCTTTCACACGGCGGTTCCGGACGTTGTCTACGGCGGGCTGTTGGCCTCGCTGATCGATTGCCACAGCACGGGCACCGCCGCCGCCGCGATGTACCGCGACGAGNNTGGTGAGGTGGTCGCCGTTCGGATGCCCGATGACTTCGGTACCTGACGGCCCTTAGCGGCCCAAGGCGCTGACCCGAGTCGCCGTGTCGAGTCCGCGGCAAACTGCCAGCTTCTCAGCGTTCAACTGGGAACCCTACTATCGAGCCCCACTCGGTCCAAGAGCCGTCGTAGACCCGCACATGGTCCCGCCCGAGCAGGCGGGTGAGCACGAACCAACCGAGAGAAGCGCGGTGACCCAGTCGGCAGGAGGTCACCACCTCCTGCCCGTCTGCCATGCCGAGCGCGGCGAACTCCGCCCACAATTCGTCGGGCGCCTTGAACGTTCCGTCATCCTTCAGGAGCCGCTCGATCGGTAGGTTGCGGGCCCCGGGAATGTGGCCGCGCCGTTCGGCGCCATGGTCGAAAGGCGCGCTGAGCGGTGCCACCCGCTCGCCGGAGTACTCTTCGCCAGAGCGCAGATCGATGAGCACCCGACTTGGATCATCGAGACCAGCCAGTACGTCGTCACGCCCGATCCGGCACGATGCATCGACCGGTCCAAACGCAACCGAGTGGGGTTTGACGACCGGCAGGTCAGTCGTCATCGACTTCCCCTGGTTGGCCCACGTGACACGGCCTCCATCGAGAACGGTGGACCGTGCCTCAAACCCGGTCATGGCCAACACCCAGTACGCATAGGTGGCGAACTGCACCGGATCACCCACCAAGACCAGCGTCGCGTCGGCACTCACGCCCAGCCCACCCAGCCGCTCAGCCATCACTTCCGGGGTGGGAAACTCTCGGTTGAACTCGTGCCAGAGCAGGTCCTTCCAGTAGACGTAACGGGCACCGGGGATGTGGCCCCTGAAGTAGGCAGCCTTGTCAGGTTCGTAGAAGGACACTTCCAGGACCACGATTCCAGGGCCATCGAGTCGGGCGAGGAGCGACTCTGACGAGATCAGTGGACCAGTCATCTGAGTCGCACTGCCGGCTCGGGCGCGATCGACTCAATAGCAGCCGGGGCGGCCGTCGCCGCGGCGGCGCCTTGAGCAGCGCAGGACTTTCGCTCACCATCGCCTCGAACGCAAGCGATGAATACATTGAATTCGTCGATCAGCATGTCCCGCTGGTTGACGGTGAGCAACTCACTCGTTCCCCCGCCGGTAAGCGTGAGGACTGTACGCACATAAAGCCGATGCACAATCGGCCAGACCGAACTCTCCACCTCGTGGTCCCCCACGCGTGGGCTCTCCAACGCGGTGCCGAGCACGCCAGACTCGACCGGCACGGGGGCGTCGCCGTCTAGCGTTGGGTAACTGGAGAATGTGACTCGGACCGGCCCCAGGGGCATGACCGAGTTGGCTGCGTGTGAAAGCGGCTCGACACCCCAACGAGATTCGTTCCCCGTTACGCCACCTTGAAAGCGTTGCATTTGACCCCTACGCGACCCCAGTAAACGTTGAGTTATTTCTTTGTCACAATTTGCCACAGATCGCTGCCTTTCGGTGACCCCCACTTTCGCAAATCTGTCATCAACGCAAAGGTCAGATTCACATCGCCATGAGACGTGGCGCATTACCGGACGTGTCTATTTGATCAGAGCTCGTCAGACGGGGTCGGCGGAGGTTTGTAGATTGCTGAATGGGATCTGAGAAGGTGCTCGTTCGTGTCGGAGTTCCGACCAGTTAGTGCCGCCGGAAACGCTACGAGCAAAGCAGCGTCGTGGCCCTGGCAGAGGATTCCTGCATCTCCAAAGATTGCTTTCATCGATGAATGCGCGAAGCCGACGTTGAAGAGGGCGTCCGTGAGGGCTTTACCCCTGCTGAGCTGACCGAGCCACTTGAACGGCCATAGTGGAACCGGCTCTCGGAACGGGAGACCCACATCCTTCGACGCGCGACCGCATATCTAGACCAAACCATCCATCCAAAAAATTCCTAGGGATGCCCGTCCGCAACTGAGAGAACGCCAGCGCCACGACGGGCTCGCAGACACAAGGCACCAAGTCACCGACAAGAACCTGGCCGCTGGTTCGTCCGTAGTCGGAGTGCGCACAATTGGGTACGACGCCCAGAATCAACTCGAAGTGACGTTCTCCCCTACTTATCAGGGAATTGTCGTCCTTAGAATTGGCCCGTAGTTACACGATGGAGGTGATCCGTGGCAAGAACGAGTGACTTGCTCCGTCGTTTCCGACTAATGGCCGTCCCCGGCAAAGCCGGAATTGCTGGCGTTCCGGTTGACCATGCGGCCGTACTCCGCGAAGAACTGGCATCCGTATTCGCGGCGCTGCGTGCAACGGAAAGTCGCACGAGCGACATCGTCTCGAGAGCCACGGCGGAGGGCGAAAGTAGAAAAGTAAGCGCAGCCCTCGAAGCGCAGCATATTCTCCACGAAGCCTCGCAAACTGAGTCCGCCGCGCGCGCCGACGCCTCCGCCGCCGCGCAGAGCGAGGCGATAGCGACGGCCTTTGAACTGCGAGGCTCGGCCGACAAGGAAGTCGAACGAATCAACCGCGAGGCGACGAAGAAGATCACGCCCGTCGTGGACGAGTTGGTTCGTCGGGTTCTCTCGTCAGGTGTCGCGTCGAGGACGTCGCCGTGAGCGCCGGCTGGGTCGCGGCCCAGGTCCGCAGCAAAAGCCTCGCGAGCCACTGCCTCGGCCCCGCCGGAGCGCGCGAGCTCGCCGGCGCCGGATCGCTGGACGCGGCTCTCGGGATCCTCACCACCTCGAGCTACGGCGAGCGCCTTCACCCCGGCCTCGATCTCGCCGCGAGCGAGCACGAGGTCTTCGCCAGCGTGCTCTGGAACCTTCGTGTCCTCGCCGGATGGAGTCCCGCGCTCGGCGCCTCGCGCCTTCATGCGCTCGCTGGCGTATTCGAACTCATGAATCTACAGGGTCACCTCGCCCGTATCGAAGGACACCAGAGTCCGGTGCCCTTCGAGCTTGGATCGCTCGCGAGCGTCTCGAGTCGTGTCGCGCCTCTCACGATCGGCGAACTATGCAACGTCCTTCGTCGCTCCCCTTGGGGCGACCCCGGTGCCATCGACGCCACGGGCGTGAGCATCGCGCTGCAGTTCATCCTCGCTCGTCGAATCGTCGAAGACGTGCCGGAAGCGGGCCAGTGGGCTCAGACCTACGCCGCCCTCGTGTTGAGCCGACTCGTCAAGGAGAATGTCGCGCTCGATACCGACTCGACCTCCGCGGCGAACGCTCGCACGATCCTCGGCTCCCGGGCCCTCTCGGCGTCGTCCCTTCGCGAACTGCATGACGCTCTTCCTCGCGACGTCGCGTCAATCCTCAAGGACGTGACCGGCCCGGATGACCTGTGGCTCGCCGAGGCTCAGTGGTGGACCCGTCTCTGGGAAGAGGCGCTCGAGAGGCTTCGACGAGGCGGTGCGGGACCCGAGACGGTGGTCGCCGCGATCACCCTGCAGTTCGCCGATGCCTGGCGGGTCCGGACAGCCCTGGAGGTCGCGGCCCGGGCAGGACGCGAGATCGAGGTGCTCGATGCCGTGGCGTGAGACGCTCGAGCCTGCACGCATGCAACGTGTCGCCGTCGTCGCGCCGCAGGACCGGCTTCGCCCCGTCCTGCTCACGCTCGCGTCGCGCGGCTGCGTGGAGCCGGAGTTGTTGACCGTCCCTGGCACCGAGGCCGAGGCTGTCCTTCAGCGCGTGCAAGCGCGGGGCCCCAGGGAACCGACGACACCAATGCTCTCGCCTGAAGCCCCCGACCTCACGGCGCTCGAGCGCGTCGGCGACACCGCGTCACTCGCGGGCGAGGTCGAACTCCAGCGGGTCGAAGCGAGCATGATCCGTCAAGGTTCGACCGCAGCGCTCGCGGGCTGGGCCCCGTCCTCTGAACTTGACCAACTCGCCCAGGTACTCGCCCCCGAAGGAGCGGCAGTCGTTCGCCTCAAGTCTCCGCGCGGTGTGCAACCACCCACGAAGCTCCACGGCTCGTCCACTTCGGTCGCCTTTCAGCCTCTCGTCAACACCTACGGCACCGTGCCCTACGCGGACCTGAACCCGTCGATAGTGGCGGGCGTCGCCTACGTGCTGATGTTCGGCATGATGTTTGGCGACGCGGGGCACGGCTTCCTGCTCCTGGTAGTTGGCTGCATCGCCGCGTGGGCACCCGAGGGCAGGTTGACCTGGCTGCGAAAGTTCCGCTGGGCAGCACCCTTTCTGATTGGCGCGGGGCTCGTGAGCATCGGCTTCGGATTCGCCTTCGGAGAGGCGTTCGGTCCGACCGGACTCGTGCCGACGCTCTGGATGCGCCCGCTCGACCACGCCACCACCCTGCTCGCCGTGTCGGTGGCTATCGGCGCGGTCATCCTCGCCGCCTCCTACACGCTCGGCGCCGTCAATCGATTTCGCGAAGGTGGTATCACCCGTTCGCTCGTCGCGCTCTCGGGCCTCGCGGGCGCCGCGCTCTACCTTGGTCTCGCAGTCGTCGGCGCAGGCTGGTACTGGCACCGCACGTCAATAGTCCTCTCAGGCACGGCGCTCGCCGTCCTCGCCCTCGCACTCGGATTCGTTGGCCTGTTCGCCGAAGCGGGCGGTCGGGCCTCGGGCGCGCTCGAGGCGGGTGTAGAACTCTTCGACGGCCTGCTGCGCCTCGGCACCAACACCGTCTCCTTCGCCCGTCTCGCGGCCTTCGGCCTGACCCACGCGGCACTCAGCACGCTCGTCTGGACCGGGACCGCGGACCTCTGGGACCACGGTGGCGTGCTCGACGTCGCTGTCGCGATCATCGTGTTCGTGCTGGGCAACGCGCTCACCTTCGCCCTCGAGGCGCTCGTGGCGGGCGTCCAGGCACTTCGTCTTGAGTACTACGAAATCTTCTCGCGCGTCTTCGCTACCGAAGGCCGCGAGTTCCGCCCCTGGCACGTTCAGGTCCGTCAATGAAGGAGGCCCCATGATTACCTGGCTCATCGCCCTACCCATGCTCGCACTAGTGAGCGGAGGAATCGTCTTACAGTTGCGGCGTCATCCGCGTGGCGGGCTGCTGCTGATCAAGCTGGTGAACCTCGCACTGATGATGGGCGGTGGCGTTCTCGTGGTGCTCGCTGCGACCACGACATCCGCGTCGGCCGCCGGTGTGGTGGCGTCAGCCGCCCCCCCCTACGCCGGACAAGCGCTGATGGGCGCGGCGATCTCGGTCGCCGGTTCCTCGATCGGCGCCGCGATTGCGGTCGCCTACACCGGGTCGGCTGCGCTCGCGGCGATCAGCGAGCGGCCCGAGTTGTTCGGTCGTGCCATGGTCTTCGTCGGACTCGCCGAGGGTATCGCCATCTACGGGCTGGTCGTCGCGATCATCCTCATCGGCAAGGTCTGACCTCATGGGCGTTGTCGTCGTGCTCGGTGAATCGGTTCGGGTGCAGGGTTACGCCCTCGCGGGGGCCACGACCATCGTCGCCGAGACTCCCGACGAACTGTTCCACGCGTGGGACGGCCTCGACAGCGCCGTCACGCTCGTCGTGCTCACCCCCTTCGCCGCCGAGACGCTCGGTGGCGCGGTCCTGACACGTACCCGCGAACCGCTCGTGGTGGGGATGACCTCGTGACCGCAGCGTCCGTGATCCCCGAAATAGTCGGGCCCGAGAGTCCCCTCGACGTGCAGCTGCGTCCCATGAGCGCGGGGCTGCTTGAGCGCGCCGAGCAGCGCGCTTCGCAAGTCCTTGACGAGGCGGAGCGGCAGGCGGCAGGCGTGCTCGCCGACGCCCGGCGTCGCGGCGAGGCCATCCTCGAATCGGCGCGCGAAGAGGGAGCGGCGGCCGCTCGACGCAGCGGGACTCGTCTCCTCGCCGACGCCCGGCGTGAAGCTCGCGAGAGGATTCTGCGCGCCCAGCGCGGTGTCTACGAGCAAGTTCGCTCCCTCGCGCAAGACCAACTCGACCGGCTTGCCGGCGCACCCGCGGCGAAGGAGCTCAACGCTCGCCTGGCGACGTTCGCGCATGACCGTCTGGGTCCCGAGGCCACGGTGCACGATGCGAAGTCTGGCATCGGGGTGATCGCCGCGCAGGGTCGACGCCGCCTCGACCTCAGTGGTGAGGTTCTGGTGCAACGCGAGCTCGCGGAAATGGCACCGCGCATCGAAGATCTGTGGTCATGACAGTTCGTGGCGACGCCGGTCGAGTGGAGCGGGTAAACGGCCCGCTCGTCGAGGTGAGCGGCCTGAGCGGCGTCGCAGCCCTCGACGTCATCGAGGTCGGACCCCTGCGCATTCCGGCGGAGGTGGTCGCCATACACGAGGGACGCCTCACCGCCGAGGCCTTCGAGTACACCGGCGGGCTGCGCGTGGGCGACGAGGCGACGGCCCAACACCGCGCCCTCTCAGCGCGCCTCGGCCCGGACCTGCTCGGCGGCGTCTTCGACGGTCTGCTTCGCCCCCTCGAAGAAGGGCCGACCTGGCTCGAACCGGGCTCCCTCGTTACCCAGCCATCGACGAGGTCGTGGCCGTTCGTCCCGACACCTCTCGAACTGGGCACGCGTCTCGAATCGGGCACCCTCATCGGCACGCTCGAGAGCGAGGGCGACGTCCAGCACCGGGTGCTCGTACCGCCCGACCTGTGCGGGACGCTCACCTGGCTCAGCGGTGCGCGCGAGGTCACCGAAAACGACCCGGTCGCCACCATCGACGGTCGCGACGTCACCCTCTTCGAGCAGTGGCCCGTCCGTCGCGCCCGACCGGTGCGCGCGCGCCTTCGCACCGACGAGCCCCTCGTCACCGGTCAGCGCGTGGTGGACCTCTTCTTTCCCGTCGCCCAAGGCGCCACCGCCGCCGTGCCCGGAGGCTTCGGCACCGGCAAGACCATGCTCCTCCAGCAGATCCTCAAGTGGGCCGACGTCGAGGTGGTGGTCTTCGTGGGGTGCGGGGAACGGGGCAACGAACTCGCCGACGCGCTCGCGGACCTCATGACGCTGAAGGATCCCCAGACTGGCCGGGACCTGCGCGAACGAACCGTCGTCATCGCCAACACGTCGAACATGCCCGTGATGGCCAGGGTCGCGAGCGTCTACACGGGCATGACCGTCGCCGAGTACTTCCGCGATATGGGCTACCGGGTGGTGATGCTCGCCGACT
>PLZP01000007.1 GCA_003152215.1 Acidimicrobiaceae bacterium
TGCGCTCACCCCTTGAAACCGCCGACTGTCTCGATCGAACAAACCATCCATCGCGAATCGATACTTCAGGTTGACGGCACGAGGCGGCGAGGCGTAGTTGTGGCGCCCCCAAAGACGGCAAATAGCCGTCGCATCAATCAACTGAGTGATCCGGTGCTTGACATCTTGCGGAGACACCAAATGGAGCAGGACATTGCTCGCGAGATGGCCGGCGATACCTGGCAACCATTGGGCTATGTCTTTACGAATAACCAGGGTGGTCCGCTAGACGAATCTAACTTTCGCAAGAAATACGTTAGGTTCCTCACGGAGAACGGGCAGCGATATATCAGAATCCACGACCTTCGGCACACATTTGCGACGGTCTTGGTCGAAGAAGACACCGGACAGCTTGCTTCAGTGTCTCAGGCCCTCGGACACTCTTCGCTTGCAATCACGATGGATCGCTACGCCAAGACTGCCAAGGTTGAAACTCAAGCTACAAGCAGAATGAGTGAAATCATGTATCCCGAGCGTGGGAGAGTTGCACCAATTCGAGTTCCTGCACCGGGCAAAGTCGGTTCGATCCCTCCTGGATACCGCCGTGCAGTCTGATCCACCGCAACATACGCGGCGCAACTTCGGCCTCGAGGGGCAAGTATGCCCATAAATACAAAGCGAGGGTTCGTCCGGTGCGAGTCGGACGCTCGAAAAGACACCGAGGCGTTGCGCCTACGTTCGGACGGCCTCACTTACGAAGAGATTGCTCGACGAATGGGTTGTCACAAAGCCACCGCTCTTCGCAGATGCGAGCGAGCATTGGGTGACATACCTCGAGAGGTTGCCGATGACTACCGGAAGTTGGAGGACTTACGCCTTGATGAATTGAGTGTGGTTCTTTGGCCACTTGTTCAAGAAGGCAATCTCCAAGCGATAGATCGCTTGTTGGCTATTTCGAAGCGGCGAGCGAAGCTTTGGGGACTTGATGCACCCCCACAGCCCCGTTCCCCGGTGTCACGCCAACCTACGGAAAGAGACGTCGACCGCAGGGTGGACGAACTAATGGCAATCTTCGACGAGGCCCCAGATTGAATTCTCGATTCACACGGCAAGTTCTGTGTTTTCATGTGCCGACCTACTTGGAGTGCTTCGGTCCGAACAATCGAACTAACTAAGCCGGGGGGGAAATATCGCCGCGCCACCGTTCAGATGAATGTCATGGCGTGCTAAAACAACCTTGCGCCCGGTCACGAGCCGGATTGCAGAACTCCGAGTAGAAATGCACTCGCTATGAAATCCAATCGACAAAGAGGACCAGTCGTTCTATTCGCTCTTGCCCTGACATTGGTACTTGTGCCTTCAAGTTCTGGAGCCAGTTCACTGCCGAAATCCATTAACGGATACGCAAAGTGCATGGCCTCACCACTTCGCAAATACTCAAAAGCCGTGGACGGTCTACGGGGAATGGTGGATACCTATATCGGAAATCACAAAGTCGGCCCCTTGCAAACCATGGCCTACAACTTTGGCGGCTACGCAATCACCATTGAGAATTGCGAAACCTACGCGCCGACACTCTGGATTGCGTATTACACCCAAGAACTGGGGCCCTTAATCCGCAGCCTCAGCGCAACTGTCTATGAAATAACTACGCCAAGAGTTGGTTCAACAGCCAAGGAAATCGATCTTGCGGCGACAAAGGAAGATAGAGTCAACGCCGACTTAGCACTACTGGACAAGAAGATTGTCGCTTGGGATACAACGCATTCCTGACCAAGAGCAATAGTTGGGGCGTTAGTTACCTTGCCCCGTGACCTCCGAAATAAAAACCGAGCGCCGTGCCGACGACACCGATCAGGGCGGTTAGTACCGGCAAACTGTCCTTTATAGAAACCCATCCACCCCCTGCAAGGGTGAGAATCGCCATCACACTCGCGGCGAGCGTCCATACGAGCACCTTTGCAAGGTACGCTCGTGCCTTTTCTCTGTCACGCGTTGGATCGTAAGGAACCGTGGCAAAGGTTCGGGGTCGGCCAGATATTTGCAGGCTCCTGGGTGTCGCAGGGGGTTTAGATGGCCCTTGCTGACTCACTGGAGGTCAGTTCCCTTTTTTAGGAAACACAATCTCCTGGGTCGTCTCATTATTCTTGGCAACCAAGATTCGAGCACCTTCGCTCACCATCTTGGTAACTTCGCGGTAAAACCCAATAGCCTCAGAAAGCACCTCATCGGGCGTGATTCCCCGCAATTCTGCAACTTCTTCAACGACCCTTGTAGCGTCGCTGCTCATTACAACAGTTGTTACCGGATCATCAATAACGCTCATGCTGATCTCCTAAACGCCCTATTGGTTCTTGTGAACTCCAAAATGTGGCCGCTAGATCCAAGTGTGACGATGAGGAGTTCGATGAGTGTGAAACTGTCGCTGGGCGAACCTGACCAGTTGCTGCCTGAACAACGTTCAATGCGCGTTGTGAGGCGTCACCCTGTCGGGGTCTCCTGTCCGTTCCCATCACTTCGTCCTTGGTCTTAGCGGTTTTCCCACCCACAACCTTGGCCGACACTCGGCTTTGTCAAATGGTTGTGTTTCGGTGTTACCCCGAGTATACAGAGGTATTTGCAAAAAACTAGGGGGGGCTCTTTCACATTACTTCTGTGCCTTTTGGACGCTTTTTAAACTTGCCCACTCCGGAGTATTCAGTAGCCCAACCTTTTCCAAAGAGCGTTAATCGCATTGAGATCGGAGATCACTCGTTGATTGGCCTTTGTCGGGTCGCCAACGTTTGGGTTCTGCCAGAACGCCTTGTTTGCGATTGCATCTGTGGCGCAGTCGGTTGAAAATCTCTCTAGGAGGCGGTTCATTTGCTTGTTCGGCCCGTTCGTGTGCTGACCCAAAGTCCTGCAATCATGCAACTCCCGAACATAATCCGACGCGATCTTGTTCGGCTGGTTATGGGTCTCCGCGTGAAAAGCTGCACCTTCGTCACTGTTTACCTTTTGAACTGAAACTTGTGCCGCTAGGTACACCTTTGGAATTGTGGATCCATACGCAGCGCAAACGTTCAGGGTCATTCCACAGCACAGAATTGTGGCAACGGTAGCCATGCGCCGCATATTCCTCCTGATAACGGTTTGGCCTGTGAGAGCGAGAGTACAGCAATTCAATTGTTGACTTCCTTCGAATTGCCGCCGGCGCACTTATCGAAGTACTTGTCCTGTCAAACACCCCTGGACGTCCACGAACAATTTGCAAGATAAACCGGCTAGAATTGCTAATCAATTCCTTAGTTGACTGTCGTGGAATGTGCCTACGGAACCGAGGGTCGGGGGTTCGAATCCCTCCAGCCGCACGACATGGGTCAAGGTCAACACTTTTTCGGGATAGGTGATAGAGATTCTTGATACGTCCGGTTCCCTGGCCTATGACGCTGGGGGAGTCGAGACTTACATTCGTCGATGGAGCCAACAGTCATCGTTCTCCGCAAGAATTCACGCCGGCCCCGCCAACGATCACTAAGGGGCAGTCTGGTCGCAGTACCACGGCGCCTCGGGAGCGTCGATCGCATTGAACTCTTGGGCTGTGGCGTTGCAATCAGCGAAGTTGTTATAGCTCCCGCCGTGACCGGTATTGCCTCCCGAGTACCCTATGCAGTCGCTAGCGCCATCACAGTTCCAGTACAACCACCAAACACCACTCGGTTCAGTCGTCGTGGTCGTGGCCGTCGTGGTCGTGGTTGTTGGTGAGGTCGTAGTCGTAGTAGTTGTGACTGGCGTAGACGGCGTGCAACTGGTGGTGACAGTCTCTGGAAAGCTAGCTAGCAAAGGCGCCGAGGTGTCGGTAGTGGGGCCGCCGTACACTTCGACGATCGTCTCTACGCTCTTCACGCAGTCAGGTATGTAACTGTTGGTTACCGGAACATTGGTCGTCACTGCTGTGACGGACGCTTGCCCTTCGAAGAAAGAACCGCTGTCAGGGTAATTGAAGTACACGGAAACCACGCCGCCCGTAACGGCTGTGTCGATCGACAAGTTGACGGTGCCTGTGCAGTTGATCCACCCCGGCAATGGTGTCGCGGGAGTATTGCACGCGTACTGAAAGCTGTTCAGATCAATCGTCCCCGGAGTGGTTGTAGAAGTTGGGAAATCTCCATCCGGCAGAATCTGCATTGGAACGAGGTCAGCCTCCGAGGGACTGACGTCGTAGGTCGAGCTGGGCAGTACGAGTGTCGCAGGCGTCTCATCTGGTGCAGATACATCTTGCTGCGGCCCCGAGTCCGAAATGGCCAAGAAGCCCTGACCATCGATGTCGCCCTGGACGTCTAATCGGGTCGTCGTCGTCACGCTCTCCGTCGCACAATCGAGCAAGACGCTCTTGGTTGCAATCAACGAAACGATGGACTGTTTGCCGTTGGCCGAAGCATCGACCGAGTTCACAAGAAGTTCCTCGTTGATGACGCCGCCCACCGCGAAGGCGTCGCAGTCTTCCTTCACTTGAGCGGCACTCGGCTGGCGCACATTTGCGCTCCGAATCGCGTTGACCTCGCTCTCAATATTCTCACCATTCGGAAAGGTGAACTTTACGTTCGTTCCTTGGCGATCCGTATAGTTGAACTGGCTGTCATTGATGTTCAGTGTCCCGCCGGAGTCGGAACCGATATTGAATTCCAGGCCGATGGCCGAGGATGGCCGTCTCGGCCGCGAAGGTCGGATTGGCTCCGCCGGGGTCAAATGAGCCAGGTGAGAGGTCCTAGACGCGGGTGTGAGGGAGGGGATGCTATCGGTGGACGCTACGAGGATGTTTCCGCGCCCAATCACCTGGCTGACGCCCGACTGGTTAGTCAACTTAGAGGAGAAGTCTAGATTGAAACCGTTGGCAGTCTCCAACGACGGTCCGTACGCTACCTGCCCTGACGCGACGACCCCATTTTCGTTCTCGGACAGCGCGACGAAAGTGTTGGGGGCAATGTCGCCCGTGCCGACACCAACTGCGAAATCGGTGAGCAATCGAGATTGCGCCCCAATGTAGTTGGTGGTCTGGGCATTGAGTGCCACCGAAGGGATTGCAGAGGTCGATGGTTTTCTCCCAGCCTGATCGACCTTCCAGTGGATGATCGCCGGCGGCGGAGTCGAGCCGCGCACAGTCAAGGTGATCGTGTACGACTTCGCCGTGGTCGATGTGTTCGCCTTGAACCTGGCCGAGCGAGCGACGGTGCCGGTCTCGCACCGCACTGTCGCTGCAAATCCAGCAATCTTCGGACTCGATGACCACTCGCAGGTCTTCGCGTAACTTACTGAGGCGGTGAAAGTCTTCGAGCCGCCGGATGCGCTAACAGTTTCTGTCGCGGCGCCCGCCTGGGCGGCCACTAGACCACCGAGAATGAGGACAACGCTGGCGATACAGATTGCAAGGCTGCGCTTCATCGGAACTCCTGAAACTGTTCGCTTCATGGCCCATACGACAAGAAGAGCGAAGACAAAGCGCCCCTGTAGCGCGTAGGCAAAACCTACATCCTTAGCGTCTGCCTTGCTTGACAAAAGGTTTTGTTACGCGGTTGGGAGCCTTTTGGACACGAAACCCTTCGTGCTGAAGAGCGTAAACGGGGCCGGCCACCTCCCTTGATACCACTCACTATCAGTATTTGAGATGACGCACCCTATTGAAATAGGTCACATCATCGGGACAGAACTTCACGACAAAGTGCTGGATTGCTGATGGTGTGTTGGCGGCAATCTGACACTCACTCACGTGGTCAGAGGAGTAAGGGTAAGAGCAATTCCCTACGATGGCAATCTAGAAAATGCCGCTATGCGATTGGTTCGAATTGAGCAGTGAAGTGGCGCAGGGCTTTCGGCTCTTGGACCATTCGATACCCAGGCAAGGAGGCAGCATCTTTGGCGACCGAAGTGACGACCTCAATCACATAATCAATATGGCTCTGGGTATAGGTTCGCCGTGGAATCGCCAGTCGGACCAGTTCCATCGCGGCGGGCGCTTCCGTACCGTCAGGTTGACGGCCGAACATCACGGTGCCAATTTCACAACTTCGAATACCACCCGCTTTGTAAAGGGCTACCGCGAGCGCTTGACCCGGATACTGCAGCGGAGCAATGTGACTGAGCAACGCCTTGGCATCCACGTATACCGCATGGCCCCCAATGGGCTTCACGACGGGAACTCCGGCGGCGTCGAGCGCATCACCTAAATACGCGGTGGAGCGAATCCGGTAGCGCAAATAGTCGGGTTGCACCGCTTCCTTGAGACCCTGCGCCAATGCTTCAAGGTCTCGCCCGGTCAACCCGCCGTAGGTTGGAAAGCCTTCGGTCAAAATCAGCATGTTGCGACATTTCTCGGCGAGATCATCATCGTTCAAGGCCAACCAACCACCAATGTTGCCAAACGGATCCTTCTTGGCGCTCATCGTCATACCATCGGCCAGGGACGCAATCTCTCGGACAATGTCGCTTATGTCTCTTTGCGATTGACCCTCTTCGCGTTCATGGATGAACCATGCGTTTTCGGCAAATCGGCACGCATCCAAGAAGAATGGAACCGCGTACCTTCGACAGAGATCACTCACGCCTCGAATATTGGCCAATGAGACAGGTTGTCCGCCACCGGAGTTATTGGTTATGGTCAAGAAGACCACAGGAATAGTGGCCGCGCGCTCCTGGAGAAGTGTTTCGAGCGCGACAAGATCCATGTTCCCTTTGAATGGGTGAATCTTTGCGGCGTCGTGACCTTCAGGAATCAACAGATCTCGTGCTTCGGCGCCGGAGAATTCGACATTTGCCCGCGTCGTATCGAAATGGGTGTTGTTGGGAACTAACTTTCCTGAACCACCCACGACCGAGAAGAGAATTCGCTCGGCGGCCCGGCCCTGGTGAGTTGGAATAACGTGACGAAAAGGAAACAATTCCTTCACGGCGGCTTCAAAAAGAAACCACGACGGTGAACCTGCGTAGCTCTCGTCACCATGTTGAATGGCGGCCCACTGGTCACGAGACATTGCTCCAGTTCCAGAGTCAGTGAGCAGATCGATTAGAACATCTTCGGCATGAAGGTTGAACAAGTTGAAACCAGCCTGTTCAATTGCGAAAGAACGCTCCTCTGCCGTGGTCATGCGTAAGGGTTGTCCGTGGCCATGAGAAAGTATC
>PLZP01000050.1 GCA_003152215.1 Acidimicrobiaceae bacterium
TGTTAGTGGCGTTGGCCCGACGTGAACCCGCACGCCACTGGCAGTTTCACAAGTTGAGTGTCAGTATTGCGGACTTCCCTCTCAATTACGTGATGAGCCCGCACAAAAGGTCCTAAGTACCTCCAGGCAGAACAAACTGCGAACACGGCAATCAGGAGGAACAATCGCCGACGGTTTAGGGCGCGGTGGCGTGGTTACGCAGCCGGCCGAGTCCCCCAATGGTCGTCACGATTTCGTCACCGGGCTTCAAAAAGACTGGCGGCGTGCGTGCCTGGCCAACGCCTTCGGGGGTGCCGGTGAAGATGAGGTCCCCGCGTTGAAGTTCACAGACTGACGAAAGATACGCGATTAATTGCGGAACCGAGAACACCAGATCACTCGTTCGTGAGTCCTGCATCGTCACACCATTGAGTTGGGACCCGATGGCAAGATCGTTCGGATCCGTCACCTCGTCAAGCGTCGTGAGCCATGGTCCAATGGGCGCGAAATTGGTGAACGACTTCGCTAAGGAAAACTGTGGCGGCATATCTTTGCGCTGCCATCCCCGTTCTGAATAGTCCTGACCTACGCAGTACCCCGCAACGACCGAGAACGCATCCTCTTCGCGCACGTTGCGTCCCGTGGCGCCGATTACAACGACGAGTTCGGCCTCGTAGTCCGTCATGGGGCCCGGCACCGGAACGTCTGCATTGGGACCGCAGACCGCCGAGGGAAACTTCGTAAAGACCATGGGCGTGCTCGGGACGTCCATTCCCGTCTCGGCGGCGTGCTGGCGATAGTTGAGACCGATCGCGAAAACTTGGCGAGGGGTGACGATGGGCCCGAGCTTGGGACTACTTTGCAGTTCCTCGGGTGTGGTCTTCGTCGTTGGTTGAGGGGCGGCCGAACGAAACCACGCCTGGAGTGTGTCGAGTTGACTGAGACACTTTTCAATCGAGGCCGAGAAGGCGCCGTTTGAAGCGGTCGCCACGTCGACCGTCCCTTGGTCGGTCACGATCGTCGATCGTCCATCCAAATTGGCTATACGCACCGGTTCCTCATTTCGCGCTTCGCTCGTGCGAAGCCTAGTAACTCCACGTAATCGTTCATCAAGTGGCGTACACCCTGTGGTCCTTCTTCGAATATCGCCGAACCGGTAGAATTCAGAAGTCAGGGCCGGTCGTGACGGCTCTGGGACGCTGCGTCGACGTCGACGTTCGCGAAAACGTAGTGCCGAGAGAGGGTGATTCCAGCCACTGGTTGGACACAGTATGGACAAGAAGGATCCCTTCGTTCTGCGACACCTCGCTGACGTGCAACCAGATCTGTGGTGGCTCGACTCTGACCCCATGGAACCGGCACCTCATTCGGCGCTGATTGGTGACATCGGTGCGGATCTGTGTGTGGTGGGAGCTGGTTACACCGGACTTTGGACCGCGCTACTCGCAAAAGAACGCGACCCCGACCGCGAAGTTGTCGTCGTTGAACAGTTTGAGACAGGTGCGGGCGCGTCGGGTCGAAACGGCGGCTTCTGCTCGGCCTCGCTCACGCATGGTTATTTGAATGGCGTTCGCCGCTTTCCTGACGAGATTGAACTCATCCAACGCCTCGGACGAGAGAACCTCGACGAAATTGAGGCGACAATTCGTCGCTACAACATCGAGTGCGACTTCGAGCGCACCGGTGAACTACAGGTCGCGGTCGCGCCATGGCAGTTCCGCGGCATGGCGGAACAGGCGGAACGGCGCAACGCCATGGGCGACACGGTGGAAGTACTTAGTCAGGACGAAGTGCAGGCCCGCGTGCATTCGCCGTCGTACGTGGGCGCACTCTTCGATCACGACGGCACCGCCCTCGTCGACCCCGCGCGGCTGGTGTGGGGGCTTGAGAAAGTCTGCATTGCCCTCGGCGTAAAGATCTTTGAGAACTCCAAAGTTGAGTGGCTCGAGGACCTTCACGACGCCGTGCGCGTGCACACGCCCTACGGCGCCGTGACTGCCGCACGAGTGGCACTAGGCACCAATGTCTTCCCCTCGCTCCTTCGAAAGACTCGAAAGTACGTGGTGCCGGTCTACGACTACGTGATGGTGACCGAGCCGCTCAGCGCCGCGCAACTCGAGAGCATCGGTTGGTCGCATCGCGAAGGCATCGCCGATTCGGGTAATCAGTTCCACTACTACCGCCTGACGAGCGACAACAGCATCCTCTGGGGCGGCTACGACACGATCTACAACTTTCGTGGCCAGGTGCGACGCGAATACGAGTTCAATTCTGATACGTACGCGACGTTGGCCGGACACTTCCTAAAGACATTTCCCCAACTCGCGGGTATCAAATTCACGCACGCCTGGGGTGGGGCCATTGACACGTGCACGCGATTCTCACCTTTCTGGGGAACGTCGCACGAAGGGAAGGTCGCGTACGTCCTTGGCTACACCGGTCTCGGCGTGGCCTCGACTCGATTCGGTGCGGCCACGATGTTGGACCTACTTGACGGACTCGAAACCGATCGAACACGACTCACGATGGTGCGCAAAAAGCCCATGCCCTTCCCTCCCGAACCCTTCAAATGGATCTTCATTCGGATCACGCAGTCAGCGATCAGGCACGCTGATGAACATGAGGGCCGACGCAACCTCTGGTTGAAACTGATCGACCTCTTCGGTCTCGGCTTCGATTCCTAACGCGAAGCCGAGACGTATCGGGCCTAGCTACTCAACGAGTAGATGACGGTGACTTGGACGTTCACGGGCTGACTGCCGGTCTGCAGCGGTACGGCCGATTTCAGGGCATCACCCGATGCAAATGACGTTGGGTAGTAAATACCCGAACTCTGGTTCTCTTGGTCCGTGATCTTGACGATGCCCGTGACGTGCGTGTCGCCGGCCTTGGCCAGCTGACCGGCCGCGAGACGGGCGTTGTCCATGGCGCGAGTGCGCGCCGCTTGCAACAGCTTCGAGTCGTTCGTGATGGTAAAGGAGACACCGTTGAGCACCACACCGTTGCCGGCGATCCGGGCCGCCGCGTCAATCGCGGCACCGGCGCGTTGCACCTTGTGCATGGTGACGCTCAACGTGTCACTGACGGTGAAGCCGGTCACGGTTCCTTGGCTGTTCGTGTTCTCGTAGATGTCCAGCCCCGACGTTTGCATCTCCTTCGCCGTGACGCCATTGCGCTTCAACGCTCGCTGCAGGGCCGCGACCTTCAGGTTGTTGGTCGTGAGAGCGGTGGAGGCCAGGGCGTTAATCGTGTTGATGCCGATTTGAAAGTTGATGGTGTCGGGGGTTCCTTGCACGGTGCCCGATCCCGTCACCGTGACGGTATTGCGAGCGGGGCTGCCCGAGTGGCCAAGCACGACGCCGATAAAGCCCACGGCGACGACCACGAGGACCGTCACCATCAATAACAGCCAGCTCAGGAGACGTGGCCGGCGCGGAAGGATCCTTGGCCCGTCGTGGCGCCCCTCGTGGACCCCACCCGTCATCGACTCATCGCTCATGTGATCTCCTTCATTCGTCAGCGCAACAAACAAATGCATGGTCAGTATTCGACGTTGTGCTCATTACTAAGTACCTGTCGTGTCGAAGACAAAACTTTCACCCACGCGTTGTCCAACGCGACAACCGTGCAACAACAACATTGGTGGTCGACGACTATCGAGTCAGATCATCGTCCACGTCGGCACCGATTTCCATAAGTTCGGCAATCTGGTTGACGACGGTGGGATCGGTCAACGTCGTCACGTCGCCGAGGTCGCGGTCCTCCGCAACGTCGCGAAGCAGACGTCGCATGATCTTCCCAGATCGAGTCTTCGGCAGTTCCGGCGTGAGGATGATCTGCCGGGGCTTCGCGATTGGACCAATGACCTTGGCCACGTGGTTGCGCAACTCTTCCACGAGCGCCGACTGGTCCTTCGACGCGTCCTCGGCTGACAGCTTCAGGGTCACGAAGGCCACGATGGCCTGACCCGTCGTTGGGTCCGATGCTCCGACAACGGCAGCCTCGGCGACGGCGGGGTGCCCGACCAACGCGTGCTCGACTTCGGTCGTCGAAAGTCGGTGACCGGAAATGTTCATGACGTCGTCGATGCGACCCAGCAGCCAGATATCGCCGTCTTGGTCACGCTTCGCACCGTCACCGGCGAAGTACATGCCCGGGAAGCGGCTCCAGTAGGTCTCCATAAATCGCTCCGGGTCGCCGTAGATGCCTCGCGTCATACCCGGCCACGGCTGGGTGAGGACGAGGTAGCCGCCTTCGCCGTTGCCCACTGAGTTGCCGTCGTTGTCGACAATGTCGGCGCTGATGCCGGGGAACGGCGTCATGGCGGCCCCGGGCTTTGTTGCCGTGATGCCGGGCAGTGGCGTGATCAGGATGCCACCGGTTTCGGTCTGCCACCACGTGTCGACAATTGGTGTTTTTCCGGATCCAATGTTCTCCCGGTACCAAATCCACGCCTCGGGGTTGATCGGCTCGCCCACCGTGCCCAGCAGACGAAGGCTGGAGAGATCGTGGCTCTTTGGAAACTCTTCACCCCACTTCATGAGGGTGCGAATCGTCGTGGGCGCGGTGTAGAGAATCGTGACCTTGTTCTCTTCAATGATCTTCCACCAACGGTCCTTGCCGCCCGAGTCCGGAAGGCCTTCGTACATGACCTGGGTGACGCAGTTGATGAGAGGTCCATAGACGATGTAGCTGTGACCGGTGATCCATCCAATGTCGGCGGCCGTCCAGCAGATGTCGGTGTCGGGCTTCACGTCAAAGATGTAGTCGTGGGTCGCCGCCACGTGCGTGAGATAACCGCCGGTCGTGTGGAAGATGCCCTTGGGCTTGGCCGTCGTGCCCGAGGTGTACATGATGAACATCGTGTGCTCCGCCGGGAAGGATTCGTACGCGTGCTCCTCGCTTTGACGATCGACGATCTCGTGCCACCAGTGATCACGACCGTCCTTCCAGCCCACGTCGCCGCCCGTGCGTCGCACGACGAGCACGGCTTTCACGTTGGGGCAGGACTCGAGCGCCTCATCAACGGCCGGCTTGAGCGGGCTCGCGGCACCACGACGGTAGGCACCGTCAGCGGTGACGACATATTGGCAGTCGGAGTCAAGGATGCGACTCGAGAGCGCCTCGGCAGAAAAGCCTGCGAAGACGACGGAGTGCACCGCGCCGAGGCGGACAATGGCGAGCATCGTCACGACCGCCTCGGGGATCATGGGCATGTACACGGCGACGCGGTCGCCGCTCTTCACACCGAGTTCGGTGAGGGCGTTCGCCGCCTGGGCGACGAGCTTTTGGAGCTGTGCGTAGGTGATCGTGCGGGACTCACCTACAGCGTCGGCGATCCAGTGATAGGCGACCTTGTCGCCCTTGCCGGCTTCGACGTGACGGTCGACGGCGTTGTACGACGCGTTGAGGGTTCCGTCACTGAACCACTTTGCGAAGGGCAAGTCCCATTCGAGGGACTTCGTGGGCGTTGTGGTCCACGTCAGGCGATCGGCTTGCGTTCGCCACCACGCCACCGGGTCGGCCGCCGCGTCGTCGTAAATGGATGGCTGCGCGTTGGCCTGTTTGGCGAACTCCGCGCTTGGTGCGAAGCTTCGTGTTTCGTCGTGCCACGCTTCAAGTTTTGCTTCGGTCATTTTGGTTCCTTGCTCTGATGATGTGAATGTTGCGAATCGCGAACTTAAATTCCGAATGCAGATGCGACTGAAGCCGAGAGTAGTTTTTATCGGCCCAGAATGCCAACAGCGCCCGAGCCTGATGGCTGGGGCGCTGTTGGCGGTTGGGTCCGGTGGCATGCCACCAGTGACACCGAGATTAGCCCAAAGGACCGACCGGCAGCACCACTTTCCCGTGAGTCTCGTTGATGACCCCCGCTGCCGAGGCGTACCAGGCGAGCAGTGCCGTCAAAATGCCGAGCCAGCCACCAATCTTGATCATGTTGGTGTGGGCCGTCGCGCCCCAGTTTCCAATGGTCAAGAAGACGAAGGTCGCCGTCAGAGCCACGAATACTGACAAAACTGCCATGTTGACCTTCATGGCCGCGATGGTCATGTAAACCGTGAAGATGGTCCAGCCCAGTAGGAAAATCGCCACTGTGTCTTCGCCCGCCGGAATTGCCGGAATCTTCAATAGCACGTAGAAGCTGATCCAGAACGCTCCGTACGAGGTGAACGCGAGAGCACCAAAGGTGTTCTTGCGCACAAACTCCCACATACCGGCAGCGAACTGCGCCGTGCCACCGTAGACGAGTGCCAGCGCTAAAGCGGCTGACGCTCCCCCGGCATGCCAGAGATTGGCATTGGCGGCACTAAGGCAGAACGTGGTCATGGCGAATGCGGCGAGTCCTAGCGGACCAGGGTCCGCAACTCTCTGTTCCATGTAATTCCCCCCAGATAGGTTTCATTGCAAACCGTCGGGTTTGACGGTTCAGAACGATTTAACACCAGTGGGGCCAGCGCATGCGCGATGGAATAGACCAAAACTCGTGAACAGGTTCACAAACAAATTTTGAGAATCCAGTTAAATGTTGGTTTGAGCAACATTGACATAGGCACGTANNCCAATGAAGTGTTCAATATCGTGAACACTTCCACCGTTGAGGATGATTTGGACGAGGGCGGATCCGACAATCGCCCCGTCGCTCACCGCTGCGGCGCTACGCGCCTGCTCGGGCGTGCCGATGCCGATGCCGATGAAGGCGGGAATGTCGGAGGCGTCACGGACCGATTGAACCACTCGACCTCCCTCGCCGTCACCTTCGCTTCGACCGGTCACCGCCATCCTGGCTGAGGCGTACACGAAGCCCTCCGAAGCCTGCGCCAATCGCACGACACGATCTTGCGGCGTTGAAGGGGCGACGAGCAATACCGTGGCGACATCAACCTTGTCGCACGCGCTGCGCCACTCGACCGTCTCTTCCAACGACAGGTCCGGCACGATTGCGCCACTGATGCCCGAGTTCGCAAGTTGTCCCGCGGCACGGTCAAGACCGTTATGCAAAAAGATGTTGTAGTAGGTCATTGCGATAAGTGGCACACCGAGGTTCACGTGCTCTAGGTCACTCGAGATTGAGTCAAACGTTGTGCCCGCTTCGAGTGCTCGAAGGGCGGCCTCTTGTACCACCGGGCCGTCCATCATCGGATCGGAGAACGGAACGCCGATTTCGACGGCGTCGGCGCCGGCCAACACCGCGGCCTCCACGTGACGCGTCCAATCGGGCGTGAGGCCGCCCATGAAATACGGGACGAGGGCTTTGCGCCCGCTCGCGCGCAGTGCGCGAAGTTTGGTTTCGAGCGTCTTCACGTAGAACCGTGCAGAATCGCTTGCACCTGCGCCACGTCCTTGTCACCTCGACCCGAAAGATTGAGCAAGACCGACGAGCCCCGAGGAATTGACTTACCCGCCTCTTGGACGATCCACGCAACAGCGTGCGCCGTTTCAAGGGCTGGAATGATTCCTTCCATTTCACTCAGGAGTTGCAGTGCCGCGATGACGTCGTCGTCGCCAATGGCGTGATACTCAGCCCGGCCGCTGTCGGCGAGAAACGCGTGCTCCGGTCCAATGCCGGGATAGTCCAGTCCCGCTGAAATCGACGTCGCTTCCTCGATCTGTCCGAATTCGTCTTGCATGATGAGTGAACGCATGCCGTGCAGCACGCCGGGAGAACCTTTGCCGACGGCCGAGCCACCGGCCGCTTCGATGCCGATCAATCGAGTCGGCGCGTTCGCGAATCCCGCAAAGACGCCCGCGGCGTTTGATCCTCCCCCGACGCACGCAACGACTATGTCGGGCGTACCGACACCGAGGTCGCGCAACTGCTCGGCCGCCTCCTGTCCGATGATCTTCTGGAACTCCCGCACGATCCATGGGAACGGGTGTGGTCCCATAACCGAGCCAATGCAGTAATGCGTGTCAGAAACACAGGTCACCCATTCGCGCATGGCCTCATTCACGGCGTCCTTGAGGGTGCGACTGCCCGACGTCACCGGCACGACCTTTGATCCCAGTAGCTCCATTCGAAAGACATTGAGAACTTGGCGTTTGGTGTCGACCTCACCCATGAAGACCGTGCACTCGAGACCGAGACGGGCCGCCGCCGTGGCGGTCGCGACCCCGTGTTGGCCAGCTCCGGTTTCGGCAATGACGCGTCGCTTCCCCATCCTCTTCGTGAGCAGCGTCTGGCCAATGACATTGTTGATCTTGTGTGAGCCCGTGTGAGCGAGGTCCTCTCGCTTGGCGTAGAGACGGATTCCCAGGCGCTCCGAAAGTCGCGTCAGCGGCGTGACCGGCGTCGGCCGACCGGCGAACTCGCGTAGGACGAGATGGTATTCGTCAACGAACGTCGGGTCACTCCACGCGTCGACGAAGGCGTACTCGAGCTCGAGGCACGCCGGCATCAGTGCCTCGGGTACGAAGCGTCCACCAAAGTCGCCAAAGCGTCCGGTCGCGTCGGGTGCGGACATGAAACCACCGGGACTGCTCACGCGTTTGCTTTCTGTTCGAACGCCGTCGTCGCGTTATGCACGAAGCGCTTCACCAGTTCTCGGTCCTTGACGCCAGGCGACGACTCGACGCCGCTCGCCGTGTCCACGCCCCAGACACCGGCGAGGGTGATCACGTGCGCGACCGAATCAGGTCGAAGACCTCCCGCGGCGATTACGGGAACGCTGAACGGTCGCGCGTCCAACTCGTCCCACGAGTGGGCCTGTCCGCTGCCCGGCGTGGCTCCGTCAATGTGCACGACATCCACGGTGCTTTCGTCAAATTCGAAAAACTCGTCGCTGCCGATAGAAAGCGCCTTCACGATCGTCAGCCCGCGTTCGCGTAACGCAGCGTGCAAACCTTCGCTCAACGGTCCATGCAGTTGCACGGCGTCGACGTCGAGTACTTCGACCGCCTCGAGGACGACGTCATCACTGTCCTCATTGAACACGGCAGTTCGCACAATGCGGCCCTTGGTCGCCGCGGCGATTGCCAAAGCTCGATCGAGCGAGAGCTGTCGGGGCGAACTCGTCAGAATCAGTCCCAAGGCGTTGGCACCGGCTTCGATGATGGCATTGGCATCTCCGAGCGTCGTGACGCCACAGATCTTGATGTACCCAGTGGTGCGTTCATCCATGATGCACCAAGGGAACAGAACTGAAGGCGCGAACTGTGTCGACAACCGAGTCCGAGGTGACGAAGGTCTCACCCACCAGGACGGCGTCGAAACCGGCTTCCGCGGCGCGCGCTACGTCATCGCTGGTTCGCAGTCCCGACTCACAGACCGTGACGATTGACGAGGGCACCATGTCGATCACGCTCGCGGCGTGGTCGCGGTCTACGTCAAAGGTGCGAAGGTTGCGCTGGTTGACACCGATGATTCGTGCACCGCAGTCAATCGCGCGCGTGGCTTCGTCGTGGTCGTGCACTTCAACGAGCGCGTCGATGCCCACTTGGTGGGCGAGCATCACAAACGAAGCGAGCTCGTGGTCGTCGAGGGCCGCGACGATTAAGAGGACGGCGCTCGCACCCATCGCGGCGGCGTCCAGCACGTCATTCTCGCTCACCGTGAAGTCCTTGCGCAGCAGTGGAAGCGTCACGCTCGAGGCGACGGTGGTGAGGTCGTCGACCGCTCCAGAGAAATGTTCGGTGTCGGTGAGCACCGAAATTGCGGTGGCCCCGCCCTTCGCGTAGTCACGTGCGAGCACAGCGACGTCGAGGGACTCATTGAGCCAACCCTTGCTGGGCGAACGGCGCTTTACTTCCGCGATGACTTTCACGCAGTCGTTCATCTGATTCGCCAACGCTTCGAGCATGGACGGTCCCCCATAATGAACGTCGAGGCGATCGCGCCACGACCTGGTATCGGCCTGGGCGCGCGCGCGATGATGCGCGAGAATCTCGTCGAGGTACGTCGCCACCATCACTGAATCGTAGTTGTGCGGGGCGAATGTTCCCTCACGGCTATCTTTGCTCTATGTCACGCGCAGACGGTCCACGATGACGGGTTCGTTCTCCAGTGACGTCCTGAACCCACTCGTGCGGGGCACGAATCTTGAACGTGCTCAAGCGCGTGACGCGCTGGCTGCAATCCTTGAGGGTCAGGTCGAAGGCGTGCTGATTGCGAGTTTCCTGACCGCACTGACGGCCAAGGGCGAAACCGCCGAAGAGATGACCGGCTTCATTGACGCCATGATTGCCTCAGCCGCAACCTTCGACATCGGGGCTGACGCGATTGACATCGTCGGCACCGGAGGCGACCAGTTACACACGGTCAATATCTCGACCATGGCGTCGCTGGCCGTCGCGGGCAGTGGCGTCCCCGTGGCCAAACACGGCAATCGCGCAGCCTCATCATCAGTCGGCTCGGCCGACGTCCTCGAAGCACTCGGTGTGCGATTGGACGCCCCCGAAGATGTGGTTCGAGCCTGTGTCGCGGGCGCGGGTATTGGGTTCCTCTTCGCGCCGACCTTCCATCACGGTCTCGGCTACCTCACGCCGATCCGAAGGGCTCTGGGCTTTCGAACCATCTTCAACGTGCTGGGACCGCTGGCCAATCCGGCGCTCGTTCGACGCTCCCTCATTGGTGTCGCGCAGGCTGCGCTACTGGACTCCATGGCACAGGTTCTCGTGGCTCGGGGTATCGACTACGCAATTTTGGTCAACGCCGACGATGGGCTGGACGAACTTTCGCTCGGAGCGCCGTCCACGTTGCACGTGATTACGCCGGGATCGGCCACCGTCGTGCGGCTTGACGCCGGAGAGGTGTTGGAACGCCGACACGATGTTGCCACGATTCGTGGTGGCGACCTCGACGTCAATGTTCGTGCGGTCAGGTCCTTCCTGAGCGGCGAGCCGGGACCGGTCTTTGACGTGGCCTGCGCGAACGCCGGGTTAGCCCTGATGGTGTCGGGTCGGGTTGACAACGTACGTGACGGTTTCGACGTCGCGGCGCAGAGCGTGCTCGAGGGCCGCGCTCAGCAGGCCCTGGAGCGTTTGGTGGAACTTTCCAACGCTTAGAGAAGGCGTAGCTCGTTCTTGTACCAGGCGGCGTTGGCAACGTAGGACGCGGCGTTCTCGACGATCGACTCCTCGCCACTCACGTCGAGTTTGATGATGGCGGGCACCCCCACGGCCAGGGCGTTCGCCGGCACGTCCATTCGATTGCGAACGACGGCCCCGGCGCCGACGGTGGCGCCGGAATGCACGGTCGCCTGGTGGAGCACGACTGCACCACTACCCACGAGCGCCCGGTCTTCTATGACGCACCCCTCGAGGTGGGCGAGATGGCCAATCACGCAGTCGTCGCCAATGACCGTCGGGAAGTCGGGTACCGCGTGGATGATGGCGCCGTCTTGAATTGACGTTCGATCACCGACGATGACCGTNNACGTCACCGATGATCACGGCGTCAGGGTGGATGAAGGCGTCGGCGTGAATGGAGGGCGTACGCTCGCCGAGGGCATAAATGGGCATGAACATTCTCCTAGTGACTCAGCCACGAAACTAACTGATAGATGCGCCAGATGACGTAGATGACCGTGGCCACGATGAAGAAGCGCCATCGCCACGGCACCGGCTCACGTACCGGCTCCGCGATTTCGTTGCCGCACACCTCACAACGATCTCCGTCAACGGGTCGATCACAGTGCTCGCACCACTTCGTCACTATTCAATCCGAACGCGCACTCGAAGCGGCGATGAGCCGAGCGAAAAGCGCTCTCGCAACGACCGCTCCACGTAGCGCAGGTACGTCGACGGCAGCCGTCCCGCAATGAACAGGGTGAAGGTTGGCGGCTCCGTGGCGCCCTGGACGGCGTAGCGAATCTTGCCGGTCGGAGCGGGCTGTTTAATTTGCAAGTCACGGATCGCGCGGTTGAGCGCACCCGTCGGCACTCGCTTGCCGTAATCGGCGGCCGCAATGGAGAGGGCCGGCAGAATGCGGTGCACGCCCTTGCCCGACGTCGCCGTGGTCTTCATCACCGGCGCATCACCCAAGAAGGCGAGTTTCTCCCCCACGGTGGCGAGCACCGCGTCGCGCTCGTCAACGGGCACGAGTTCCCACTTGTTGAGTACCACCAGAGAAGGACAGCCGGCGGCGGAGATTCGTTCGGCCAGGCGTTGGTCTTGACCGGTGGCGCCCAGCGTGGCGTCGATGACGAGAATCGCAATATCGGATCGGTCGAGGGCGTCGAGGCTGCGCAGTACGGCGTAGGTTTCGAGCCCCGCCTCGGTCTTGGCCCTGCGCCGCATGCCCGCGGTGTCAATGAAACGAATGAGACCCACGTCGGTCTGGACCAGCGTGTCGATCGCGTCGCGCGTGGTGCCCGGCAGGTCGTGCACGACCGAGCGTTCCTCGCCAATGAGTTGATTAAAGAGTGTTGATTTACCAACGTTGGGCCGACCAACGATGGCCACGCGCAGTGCGCCGTCGTCGTCGGCGTCCGCCACTTCTTCAATGATGCGCTCCTCGCCGAGTCGACGTACGATTTCGTCGAGCAGGTCACCGGTGCCGCGACCGTGCTGAGCGCTCACCGTGTGGGGGTCGCCCGCGCCAAGACCGAGGAACTCCCAACTGCTCGCCTCGTGTTGGGCGTCGTCAACCTTGTTCACGACCAAGAGCAATGGCCGGCCACTTCGTAGAGCCCAATTGGCGGCGTGGGTGTCTTCATCGACCATGCCAGTCGTCACGTCGACGACCAGGAGCACGAGATCGGCCGTCGCGAGCGCCGCCTCGGCCTGTTGGGAGACCTTGGCCTCGAGCGAGTCACCGGCCTCCAGCCAACCTCCCGTGTCGACGACGTCGAAGGTCAGTCCACCCCATTCGACTTCCACGGCCTTGCGGTCGCGCGTTACACCGCGATGCTCTTCTACCACGGTGACGCGCTTTCCCGCGAGGCGGTTGACCAAGGAGCTCTTGCCGACATTGGGGCGTCCGACGATGACGACCTGGGGCTTGGTCACGACGTCACCAGACCCTTCGTGCGTACCGAGGCCAGCGTGGCGCGCAGATCGTGACCCGTGGTGGCGACGATCATGACGGGACGCGCCAGGTCCTCAAGTCCGAGGCCATCGAGGAACCGTCCCTCGGAGAGACAGACGTCAGGCAGCAGGACGACCGTCTCGGCCGGCACGTCGGCCAGGGCATTGATGAGGTCTTGACCCGTGAGGAGACCAGCAACCTTGATGTTGCCTCCGAAGAAACGGTTTTCGACCGCGAGTATCCGCACGTCGCCAAAACCGTGTTCGTCGAACATTGTGCGCAGGATCGGCGCGGCATACTCGCCGGTGACGACCAAGACGTCATCGCCGTGGCGTGACGTGGTGTCGCCACCGCGCGGCGCCCGATAACCCAGGGCCGGCGCACCGTCCACCGACTGGAAGAAGCCGGTGCCCAATTTCTCCATGTACGTCTGGTCGACGAAACTCTGCACGAACGCGGCGACGAGTCCAATCCCGTTCTCTGCTTGATCGAGACTCTCGAATTTGGTGGCCGAGGGAGGGGTCTGTCCGGCGACGAGGTAAAACTCGTCACTGGCGAAGACGCTGACGCGTCCGAGAATCTCCAGGGTGAGCGCTTGGAATCGCTCGGCGAGTTCCACGACGAGTTGGGCTTCAGCCTTCGTGTGCGAGCGCATTGTCTTCTCGTCGGAGAAGGCGCTCACCCCTACGGGGACCAGCGCTACCGACGCGAGCTCGGGGTAGAGCGAGATGACGTCGTGGAGTGTGCGTTCCAGGTGGTGTGCGTCGTTGACACCGGGACAGACGACCACTTGGGCGTGTACTTCAATGCCTGCTCGAAGAAGCTCCTTCAGCCAACGAAGACTGGTCGCGCCGCGAGGGTTGCGCAACATCTCGGCCCGCAGTTCGGGGTCGGTCGTGTGAATTGACACGTAGAGCGGCGAGAGACCTTCATCGATTACGCGTTCGAGGTCGAATTCGGTGAACCTCGTGAGCGTGGTGTAGTTCCCGTAAAGAAAGGACAGTCGAAAGTCATCGTCCTTGACATATAAGGAGCGACGCATGCCTTTGGGAAGTTGGTAGATGAAGCAAAAGGAGCAGTGGTTGTCGCAGGTTCGAATGCGATCGAAGACCGCGGAGTCGATACTGAGGCCGAGCGGCTGGCCCTCTTCCTTTTGAATCGTCACCTTTCGCGACAGGGCTTCGCCTTCGCGCTGCACGATCAGGGTTACCAACTCACCGTCAATGAGCTGCTGGTACTCAATAATGTCGCTGGGCTCGCGTCCGTTGACGCTGAGGAGCTCGTCGCCGACGGCCAGATCCACGCTCGAAGCCGGTGAATCCAATGAAATTGAGGAGATTCGGGCGCCCGACACGGGTCCAGCCTACGAGGATTCGCCAAAGTCCATAACTAGGCTGGAGGCTGTGAATGTTGACAAGGTCGTGCTCGCAGCCCCTCGGGGCTTTTGTGCAGGCGTCGAAAAGGCCATCAAGGCGCTCGATTGGATGACGCGAGTCTTCGAGCCGCCGGTCTTTTGCTACCACGAGATCGTCCACAATCAGTTTGTCGTTGACTACTTCAAGTCCCTGGGCGTCGTCTTCATCGACGACGTGACCTTGGTGCCCGCCGGCGCGCCGGTGATGTTGAGTGCCCACGGCTCGCCGCCCGAGGTCATCGAGGCGGCGAGAGCGTCTGGCGGCACGGTCATCGACGCGGTCTGTCCTCTCGTGACGAAGGTCCACCACGAACTCAAGGTTCGGGCCCGCAAGGGCTACACCGTGCTCTACGTGGGCCATCAGGGTCACGAGGAAGCAGTGGGCACGATGGCCGTCGCCCCGGACTCGGTGCATTTGATTGAATCCACACACGACATCGACGAACTGGGCCAAATGAACGGACCGCTGGCACTGCTCAGCCAGACCACCCTCAGTCTGGATGAGTGGCAGGACCTGCGCGAATACGCCGAGGAGAAGTTCCCCGAGATCTGGATGCCCAATCGCAGTGATCTCTGTTTCGCGACCACCAATCGCCAGGCGGCATTGCGCAAAATCGCTGCGACCGCCGACGCAGTGGTGGTCATTGGATCGGCGAACTCGTCGAACACCGTCGCGCTGACCAAAGTTGCCGAGGCCGTTGGCTGTCCGCGCGTCCTTCGTGTGAATGGTGCCTTCGAACTGCCCGACGACCTCTCGGGCGTGGTCGCCGTCACGGCCGGCGCGTCAGCCCCGGAATCACTCGTCAACGAGGTGCTCGAACTTCTCGATCCCACCAACGGCGTCACGGTCGCGTCCGTCACGGTTGAGGACGAATATTTCCCTCCTCCCCCGGAACTTCGCGAGATGCTGAAAACGCTGTCCGCACTGCTCGATTTGGTACTGCAAACGCCCGATGCCTCAACCTTCGACGGTGAAGCCGACCGGAAATTCACCGCCGCGGAAGTGCTCTCGGCGGCGAGCCGCTGAATCTTCGCCGTCGAACCCTATTGATTAGTCTCTATGAGTGAGTTTCTTCTCAAATCGAGGTAGCGACGCGACCGCACCACGGCACCTCGTGACGTCGACACATCTTTACCCGGGAGCACCATGGTCAACGACGATCTAGAGCTGCGACGATCGCAGAATCTGCGTCAGTACGCAATGAAGCAGGCTCTCGCCCGCCTCGACTCCGAGCACCCCGGGGCCAAGCCCGAAGCCATCGTGGTCTCAGTCTGCGCCTACGAAGAAGAGGGAAACATCGCCGGCGTCCTCGAGAAGATGCCGACGTCGATCAACGGCGAGCCGTACACGGTCCTCGTGGTCGTCGACGGCGGCGAGGACCGAACGGCCGAGATTGCTCGCTCGTTCCCCGGCGTGCTCGTCATTGAATTCCCGGTCAACCTCGGACACGGCGTGGCGTTGCAGGTGACGTATCGCTACTGCGTCAACATGGGGGTCAAGTACGTCGTGACCCTCGACGCCGACGGACAAAATGACCCCGCCGAGATCCCCCAAATCCTCGCTCCGTTGCTTAATGACTCGACGGACTTCGTGCTCGGAAGCCGGGTCCTCGGCGTCGACCACACGTCGGACAGCATCCGAAAGACCGGCGTGCGCTTCTTCGCTTTCATCATGAACCGGATGACGAAATCGAATTTGACCGACACCTCAACGGGCTACCGCGCGCTGCGCGTGACGATGCTCGCCGATGTCGTCGATCGACTCCGCCAGCAGCAGTACCAGACGTCAGAACTCCTCATCACCTGCCTCAAACGAGGCTGGCGAGTGAGCGAAGTGCCGACGGTGTGGCACGAACGTAACTCCGGCGAGACAAAAAAGGGCAAGACCTGGATGTACGGCTTTCGCTACGCGCGGGTCGTCTTCGGGACGTGGTGGCGCGAGCGCTAGTCGGCCGTTAACAGCGTGTGTCCTAATTGGGACCACCACCGCTGTGCGAGATCGGCGCAGCAACTGTTGTCGGGCCATGAAGCTGATTCTCACCGGGCTGTCACGCGTCACTCAATGACGTCCCAACGTAACTGAGCCGCTCTCCTGCGTTCAGCAACTCGGCGACTGCGGTTGGCGCCGGAACGCTCCGTCAACGAGGACAGGCACGACGTCGCTGACGCCGTGAGCGGACGCGTACACAACATCATCACGAAAACCTCGTTCAACCAACTCGCGCCCTGACACGCACGTGAGTATCGCGTTGGCGATTGTGTCCTTGGCGTCGCGCCACGCAGCGGCGGCGGACCTGGCTTCTGGCGACAAGTNNCCAACGCTCCCCACACGCCAGCACCGTCACGGGCAAGGAGAGAGCCGTGAGATACTCAGCCACCGCGGGCGCGTTACGCAGACACGACGCGATGACGATGGATCCAGACTCGGCGGCGAGCACCGAACAGGCCGAGCCGTTGGGCGACGGCAGGACGACGGCGTCGAGTGTCACCTGATTCAACAGCGCCGTCGGGGAGAGCGAGGGACCAGCGGCATCGGGGTCGTCGCAAAGCTGCGCGCCGACTGAATCGGCGAAGGCGCGTGCCGACGCGTCCTTCCATCGATACGGGTACGCGATTGCTCCGCGGCTGACCACGGCCTCGACCGCGGTCGTAAAGCGAAGCACGTCGACAACAACAACAATCGACCCTGCTTGAGCCAGGAACTCTGAGCCCGACGGCCCCCACTCAAAGCGACGGAAATAGTTGCCCTGCGTGGACCATGACGAGTGGCTCATTGTCTCAGTCTCCCATGACGTCCTCGCACCAGGAGAATCCACTGGGCGTTGGTCCGGTCATTCGAATAGGTCTCGATCTAATCGTGCCGGTCGTGTCCCTCGCCGCACTCGCCAAATAGAGTTCAGCCTTTAAGGCTCTCGAGGTAGACGGCCTCGAGCGCGGAGCGCAACTCTTCGCTCTTGGCGACGAGTGCGGAACGCGCCACTCGACCCTGCGATGACGGCGGCTGGATCGGCGCGCCCACGACGATGCGTATCTTTGAGAATCGTGGAAGCTTCGCTCCCTTCGGCATGGCCTTGTCACTGCCGCCGATGCCGACCGGCACAATCGTCGCTCCAGTGCGCGCCGCGACGAACATTGCGCCGTCGTGCAGTGGCGCGACGGTCCTCCCCTCTTTACGAGTGCCCTCAGGGAACAGCACCAGTGCGTGTCCTTGGCGCAGGACCTCTTCGGAGAGAGTCATTGATTCTCGATCGGCCGCGCCTCGCTTCACGGGAAAGGCACCAAGGTGCGCGATCAGCGGGCCAAGAATCGGCACCTCAAAGACAGAGTCCTTCGCCATGAAGAAGACCTTGCGTTTCGAAATGAACAGCGTGAGGGCGAAGTCGACGTTCGAACGGTGAATCGGGGCGATGAGGACCGGACCGGTGAGGGGAATGTTCTCCGCCCCAACAACCGTGGGGCGAAAGAGAACCCTGGCGAGCACGGCCACGATGCCGGCGCAGAGCCGGTACGTGAGCGTGCGCTTCTCGCTTAGTTGGAGACGTTGTTCTTCAGCCATTGCACAATCTCCTGAGCGACATCCTCGACGTCGCGACCTGTCGTGTCTAGCACGATGGCGTCGTCGGCCTGACGCAGGGGCGACGCGGCACGGGTGGAGTCCGCCTCGTCACGTCGAGCGACCGAGTCCTCACCTTCTTCTCCTCGGCGTCGGGCCCTCTCCTCGAGTGACGCGGTCAAGAATATCTTCACGGACGCGTCGGGAAACACGACCGTCGTGATGTCGCGACCTTCGACGACGGTGCCGAGAGGCTGGGCGGCCGCGAGGTCGCGTTGGCGCGACACCATGGCCGCGCGAACGCGTGGGTTCGCCGCAACGACGGAGACCGCAACGTTGATCTCGTCCGAACGAATCTCATCCTCGACGTCGCGGCCATTGACCGTAACTCTTGGCAGCGTCGTGAGCCTTGCCGATTCAGCGATCGCCGCCACCGCGTCGGCGTCGTTGATGTCAATTCCACGGGCGACGGCTTCGAGGGTGACGGCCCGATACATTGCGCCGGTGTCGAGAAACGACCAACCGAGATCGCGCGCGACCGCACGCGCCACGCTGGACTTACCCGATCCGGCGGGACCGTCGATGGCGATGACGCGGTCGCTCACTCGAGGGTCCGTAGATCGTTGAAAAAGCCCGGGTAGCTCGACGACACGGTGTCGGCCGACATGATCGACGCGCCGGCACCGGCGCACCCGGCGACGGCACTCGCCATCACCATCCGGTGATCGAGCGTCGCGTCCAGCGCGAAATCAGCGAAGCGACTGGCGTCACCAAGTCCTTCAATGAAGAGGTCGTCGCCGTCGGACCAGACGTGACAACCCAACTTCGCAGCGAGTGACAGCGATCCGTCAAATCGGTTGGACTCTTTGAGACGAAGTTCACCCATTTCGCGAAAGGCGCTCACGCCGGACGCCGCTGCCGCGGCAACGACCAAAACCGGCACCTCGTCAACGGAGGGAATCTCCTTCGCGTGTACTTCGGTCCCTCGAAGTTCGCAGCTTCGCACGACGAGCGTCAAGATGTCACCCGTGCTCCGTACGCTCATGGTTGCGCCCATTCGTTGCAGCACGCCAAGGAAGCCAATGCGCTCTGGTGCGTTGTCGATATCGAGGATCTCTAGTGATGCCCGAGGATGAATGCAGCCCAGGACCGCGAAGAACGCTGCCTGGGACGGGTCGCCGGGAATGGTCCACGCCATCGCCCTTGGTCGACCAGGGTGCAACGTGACGCTTCGCCCCTCGTAATCTTCGACGCTCACCACTCCAACCCCGGCGCGCGACAACATGTTTTCGGTCGTGGGTCGAGTTCGCACACGCTCCACAACGGTCGTGGGACCCGACGCGCCGAGCGCGGCGAAGAGGATCGCCGACTTGACCTGCGCGCTCGCCATTGGCACTTCATAGGTCACGCCGTGCAAGGTGTCCGAACCTTCAACGAGGAGCGGCGCCACACTACGAGGGCCCTGTCCCTGAATCGATGCCCCCATCAACGCCAGGGGTGCCACTACCCGGTCCATGGGTCGAGTCGAGAGCGACGCATCCCCTACGAGTCGGTGCGTGCCCGGGACCGCGCTCACGATGCCCGTCAAAAGACGCATTGTCGTGCCCGAGTTGCCGCAGTCCAGCGCTTCTGCGCTGGCATGCAAGCCGCCGCTCGGGCCGGTGAGCGACGTCACGTTGTCTTCATCACGCCGGAGAGCGCCCAGTTGCTCCATGATTCGACTGGTCGCGGCAACGTCCAGGCCCGGCGAGAGTCCAACAATCGTGCTCTCACCCTCAGCCAGCGCACTGATCATGAGCGCTCGATGCGACGCGCTCTTGTCACCCGGTACCCGTAGAGATCCCTCTAACGCCTCGGCGTGTTCGACGCGCACCTCGCTCACTGTTCGCGGACCACCTGGAAACCGAGTTCGGTCAAGGCGTCACCGAACAACTGGGTTTGCTGGGCGTCAATCGCCAGCAGCAGCGTGCCGCCCACGCCCTCGATGCCGTGTGCGATTTCAATGTCGTAGATGTTCACGAGTAAGTCCGACGCCGCCATCGTGACCGCCGCGAGCACACCCGGTTCGTCGCTCACCCTGACGCGCAAATAGGCCAGATCATCGGAACTGAGCGCTCGCCCGGGAAGCTGTCGACGGGCGCTGGCGGCGCTCAACAGGCTGTCCAAGATCACGTCACGCCCGTCGTCGAGCAGCGCTTCGCGTAGTCCACGAAGACGCCCTTCGAGCGACGCGAGACTTTGGGCGACCGCTTCGCGATTCTCGAACAGGATGTCGGGCCAAATCGATGGGTCACCGGCCGCGACGCGCGTCATGTCTCGAAAACCGCCGGCGGCGAGTTGGAGAAGCACGGCATCTTGTTCTGCGACCTGACTCGCCTCGTTCATGAGTGAGCCTGCGAGGAGGTGCGGTACGTGGCTGGCGACGGCGACGAGACGATCATGATCGTCCGCACTGATCGCCACGACATTCGCTCCGATCTCACGAAGGACGCCATGCAGCACGCTGTACGTCTCCGCTGAGGTTCGATCGGTGGGCGTGAGCACCCAGGTGCTGCCGGCGAAGAGGTCGGCCCGCGCGCCCGAGAGGCCCCGAAGTTCGGATCCCGCCATTGGATGGCCGCCGAGGAATCGGGGGTCAAGTACCTGGTCCACAATGGATCCCTTGACGCCGGCGACATCGGTCACGATGAGCGAAGGACGGTCAAGTGTGTCGAGAATCGATGTCGCCACCGACGCCACGACACCGGCGGGAACCGCGATGACCACTAGGTCAACGTCGGGCAGAAGGTCAGTGTGGGCGATGAAATTGGTCTCCAGCGCCAACGACACGACGCTTTCATCGAGATCGGTTCCCGAGACGGACCAGCCGACTTCGCGCAGCGCGAGGGCCAGCGAAGCGCCAATTAATCCCAGACCAACGACGTGGGCTCGACGGCTACTCGGGGAGGTCATCACGCAGGCCTTGGGCGTTTCTCAAGTACACGTGACGAAGTTCGGTGCGAGACCTGGTGGTGTAGACGTGCATCAAGATCCGTACACAGTGCGCCATTGAACCGGGGACGTCGATTTCGCTGGCGCACAGGAGTGGAATGTCGCCAAACCCAATGCCGCGGGCTCCGGTAGCGGGGAACGCGGAGGTCAGGTCAGTCGTGGTCGTGAAGATGACACTGACCACGTCGTCATGGGAGAGTTCGTTGCGATCCATCATGCCCCGCAGGAGCTCCTGAGTCGCGGTCCCAATCTCCTCGGGCGTGTCGGACGCGCACGTGGTCGCGCCACGCAGGCCACGAAGTTGTGCCGATCTCATGCAGGCATCGTAGAGGCGATGGCGTCGGTCATTCCAACCGCCTCCATCAGACGGCGCACTTCGGCAAGCGAGAGTTGTCGTGAAGAGCCCGGCGAGAGTGTGGCGTCTTGGATCGGACCAATCCGCGTGCGCACGAGTCGAGTGACGTCGTGACCTACCGCCGCACACATCCGTCGGACCTGGCGGTTGCGACCTTCGTGGATCACGATGCGCAAAAGTCCTTCGCTGACGCGACTGATTTGGGCCGGACTGGTCATTCCATCGTCGAGCTCCACGCCGTCGCGCAGCCGTCGTATCGCAGCTGGTGAGGGATCCCCCTCCACCCGCGCGAGATACTCCTTGGCGATGCCCGAACTTGGATGTGTGAGCAAGTGTGCGAGTCGACCGTCGTTGGTCAGAATGAGAAGTCCTTCAGTGTTCATGTCGAGGCGGCCAACGGGAAAGATCCGCACCGCACTCTCCACCAGGTTGAGGACGGTCGTGCGGCCTTGGGGATCGGACGCGGTCGTCACCACGCCGTCGGGCTTGTTCAGGAGAAAGTAGACCATGTTCTGCGCCGTGGGCGCCAGCGATCCGTCAACACAGATCACCTGCACGTCGGGATTAACCCGATTGCCGAGCTCGGCGACTCTCCCGTCGATCGTGACGCGCCCCTCGGCGATGAGGATCTCGCAGGAACGACGAGATCCAAAGCCCGCACGTGCCAACGTCTTTTGTAGTCGCTCGCCCTCGTCCAACTACGAGACCTCAGAACTTTCATCAACGTCGAAATTCATTTCGTCAACGAGTTGATTCGCCATTTCGATCGGTGGCATGAACTCCTCGATGGGCGGAAGGTCGCTCAGTGTGGCCAGCGCCATGCGATCGAGGAACAGTTCCGTGGTGCCATAGAGAATCGGTTGTCCCGGTCCACCGGCCCGACCGACTTCCTCGATATAGCCGCGCTGTTCCAAGAGCCGCGAGACGCCGTCAACGTTCACGCCACGCAGTGCGGTGATCTGTGCGCGCGAGATCGGTTGGCGATAGGCAATGATCGCCAGCGTCTCGAGTGCCGCTGAACTGAGCCGATGTGACACGTCACGGTTAGCGAACTTGGCCACCCAGTGCGCCACGTCCGGCGATGATTGCAGGACCCAGCCACTCGCCAGTTCGGCCAATTGGAATCCCCGTCGTTCGCGGGCGAACTCACTACGCAACTCGCGCAACGTCGCGGTGACCTCGTCACTGTCGGCGTCGACCACGTCAGCCAGCTCCTCGGCCGAGATCGGCTCGAGTGCGACGGTCAACATCGCCTCGAGTTTCTGTTCGAGTGAGAACTCATCCCTCATAGCTGTCAACCCTTCCGATGTCGAAGTCCTTACTTTCATCGAGCCACTCGATTTGCACGTCGCCGAAGGTCGAACCCTGCCCCAGTTCGATGAGTCCGAGTTTGCAGAGCTCCAGGAGCGCAAGGAAGTGCACGATGACCTCGATGCGACTCCCCAGTCCTTCGATGAGCGTCCGAAAGGACAGACGGCCCATCGAGGGAAGTCGTTGCGAGAGTGAGACCACCGTTTCGGCNNCGTCGTAACACCGGCGAGCAGATCCGGTGGGGTTACTTCGAAACCGTCGTCAATACCGCGCAGTCGCGGAAAGGCTCGACTCGCGCGTTCAAAAAGCGACACGAAGGCATCGGCGAGCGCGGCGTACGTTCTCAACTCGAGCAGTCGCGCGAGCAGGACATCGCGCTCTTCCCAACCAATGAACTCTTCGTCGGGCTCGGTTCCGTCACGTCCGGGCAAGAGACTGCGGCTCTTCATTTCGAGCAAAATGGCGGCAATCAGCACGAACTCCGAGAGTTCGGCCACGTTCAGGGAGACCTGGTCATCGCGAAGAACGGCGACAAACGCGTCCACGATGGGGGCGAGCGGCACGTCGAGAATATCCATGTCGTGGGTGCTGATCAGTTGGAGGAGCAGCTCCACGGGGCCGCTGAAGGACGGCGTCGTCACGACGAAGGTCACCAACTTAGACTACTGGCTCGTCACTTCACGCCGGTCTCGTAGAATTGCGTGATGAGAATTCTCTCGGGCATGCAGCCTTCGGGCACGTTGCACATTGGCAACTATCTCGGCGCCCTGAAACAGTGGGTCGAGGCGCAGAACCCCGATGCCTTCTACTGCGTGGTCGACTTGCACGCGCTCACGCTGGAGATTGAGCCCGCGACGTTGCGGGAGCAGACGCTCGATCTCATCGCGTCGTATCTCGCCGCCGGTCTCGACCCCGACATTTGCTCAATCTTTCTCCAGAGCAACGTGCCCTATCACGCCCAAATGAACTGGCTGCTGGAATGCGTCGCGACGTACGGCGAGCTCAGTCGAATGACGCAGTTCAAGGAGAAGTCCTCACGCAAGCACGGCTACCGCGTTGGCCTTTTGACCTACCCGGTCTTGATGGCCGGCGACATTTTGCTCTACGAAACGACGGAGGTCCCGGTCGGTGACGATCAGCGCCAGCACCTCGAACTCACCCGCGTGATCGCCGAACGATTCAACAATCGCTACGGCGAGACGTTCGTCGTGCCGGTCGGGGTTCAGCCCAAAGTGGCATCGCGGGTGATGGACCTCCAAGAGCCAACGCGAAAGATGTCGAAATCGATTTCGAGCCCGCTCGGCTCGATCTTCGTCACCGATTCCCCTGACGACATCGAGAAAAAGATAAAGAAGGCGGTCACCGACACTGACAACGAAGTTCGCTTCGACTGGGACAAGAAGCCCGGCGTGAGCAACCTTCTCGAGATCTTCGCAAGCTTCAGTGGCGAAACGCCGGTTGACGTTGCTAGTCGCTATTCGCGCTACGGCGACCTCAAGAGTGATCTGACGACACTCGTTGTTGAATCGCTGGACCCGGTGCAGAAGCGCTACCACGAACTTATGGGCGAACCCGAGGGGCTTCGCGCAGTTGCCGCACGCGGCGCCGAGCGAGCCTGCGACGTTGCTGGTCCCGTCTATCGACGGGCCGCCCACGCAATGGGTCTCCTCTAAATCAGACCCAGCCACCAGTTTTCGAGGTCGGCGAATGCGGTCGATCCGAAGTGGAAGACGTACTCGCTCAGGATAACGAAGATCATGACGAGTGGCAGGGCGCGCGCACGTAGTTGGTAATACCTCCCAAGATGCTTATTGGGAACGAAGCGCTCAATTACGGCTGAGCCGTCGAGAGGTGGAATGGGAAGCAAATTGAAGGCGGCGAGTAAGAGGTTCGAGATACCAAGTGCGTAACCGATGTTGAAAAGCGTTTGGTTTTGGACGTAAATGTTGTTGCCCGACACAGTCACGCCCGCATGCGCGCACAGCAAAAGCCCGATCGCGGAGAGAACCACGTTCACGAGAGGCCCGGCCAATGAGACATACAACGACTGCTGACGAGGTTTGCGCAAACGCGAAATGTTGACGGGAACAGGCTTGGCGTAGCCAAAGGGCGGGAGACCAACCGCGAGCATGAGTGCGGGCAGCAACACCGTTCCGAAGGGATCGATGTGCGCCAGCGGGTTGAGGGTGAGACGGTGGGCGTTCTTCGCCGTCGGGTCACCGAAGTGATTGGCCACCCACCCGTGACTCACCTCGTGAAGAATCACTGAAGGCAAGAGCGCAATATAAAAGTAATAAGTGTGAAACATCGAATCCTTCGCTCTAGTCGTGGGCGCGCGGGTGCGCGTTCTGATATTCGCGCTTGAGTGACGTTACCGCGACCGCGGTGTAGATCTGAGTCGTGGAGATCGAGACGTGGCCGAGTAGCTCTTGCACCACGCGGATGTCAGCCCCGTGGGCCAGCATGTGCGTGGCACAACTATGGCGAAAGACGTGTGCGCTGATGCGCGAGCGCTCAATGCCGACGTCGAGCGCCCTCTTGCCAATAATGAGGTCGATGCCCTGACGCGAGAGCACTCCCCCGCGAGCATTCAGAAAGAGACGAGAGTCCTTCCGGGCCTGAGGAAAGGCCGAGCGTCCCCCTGGTGCGAGGTAGTCGCGTAGAGCAGCTTTCAGTGACGTTCCCATGGGCACAAGGCGTTGCTTCGATCCCTTGCCGGTGAGAAGAATCAACTCCTCGTCAAAGTCAAGATCTTCCAAACCAATGCCGACGACCTCCGAGACTCGGGCGCCCGTGCCGTAGAGGAGCTCCAGAAGAGCACGATCGCGAAGGTCACTCGGGGTCGCGCGGCCAATGGCGTCGATCAGTGACTCGACTTCCTCCTCACCGAGTGGTTTGGGCAAGGTTCGTCCTCGGCGACCACCTTTCAGTCGCACGCTCGGGTCGAGTTCCACGTAGCCCTCAACGAGTAAATAGGCAAACCAACCCCGAATCGAGGCCACGCCGCGCGAGATCGAACTCTCCGCGCGCTTTTGACGGCGCAATGCGTTGCAGTATTGCTCGAGGTCACGTTCGCGCACGGTCTCGACGTCCAGGTGGTGCCTGTCCATCCACGCTATGAGTCGCAACAAGTCTCGGCGATAGGCCTCGAGGGTGGCGCGGCTTCGACCCTTTTCGATGGTGAGCCACTGAAGATACTCCGCCAGGTATTGATCAGAGGCCGTCAAAGAAGGTCCCGTAGACGCGGTTGAGGGCGACGGCCATCGAGTTGTCGATCGCCGGTTCATCACGAAGAGTCTCTCGCAGTTCCTCGGGCGAGAACCATCGCACAGTGGAACTGGTCTCTTCGGGTCCCGCCGGGCTGCGTTCCACCTCGTGCAGCGAACGGGCTTCGAAGATATACATGAGCTGATTCGACCATCCAGGCGACGTCATAAAGGTGCCGAGCAACGTCCAGTCGTCGGCTTCACAGCCCAGTTCTTCTCTCATTTCGCGCTGCGCGGCAATGAGGACCGCTTCACCGTCCACGTCGAGGGTGCCCGCAGGAATCTCCCAACAGAATCGGTCGAACGCTGTGCGGTACTGGCGAATGAGTCCGATCTCGCCGCGACTGTTGATAGCGAGCATCGCCACGGCGCCGGGGTGCGCAACGACGTCGCGTTCAAAGGTCGCTCCATCGTGTTCCACGACGCGACGTTCTACGGAGAAGACGTGCGACGTGAGGAGTGGCGATGTTCCAACGACGTGGAACGAATCACTCACAGCGTTGCGTCGACGGATTCCGGATCGATGATGTGCGGCTCTCGCCCTTCAGCGCGAGCGGCTGCCGCCTTGACGAGGCCAAGGAACAGCGGGTGGGGACGATCCGGTCGTGATTTGAACTCCGGGTGTGCCTGAGTGCCCACATAGAACGGATGACTGGCGACCTCGGTGAACTCGACGAGGCGGCCATCGGGCGAGGTCCCCGAACAGCGCATGCCCGCCGCTTCGAATTGGGCGCGGTAACGCGAGTTGAATTCATAGCGGTGACGGTGACGTTCCGACACGACCGTCGTGCCGTAGAGTTCCGCGACAACCGAACCTTCGTCGAGCATTGCGGGGCAGGCGCCGAGGCGCATGGTGCCACCTAGGTCGGTGACGTCCATCTGCTCGGCCATGAGAGCAATCACGGGCGCGGAGGTACTGATGGAGATCTCGGTTGAATGAGCGTCGCTCAGTCCAAGGCAGTGTCGGGCGAATTCGACGACCATCACCTGCATACCAAGACAGAGTCCCAGGTAGGGAATGTCGTGTTCTCGAGCGATGCGCGCCGCCGCGATCATTCCCTCAACGCCACGTTCGCCAAATCCACCTGGCACCACGATCCCGTCGAGCTGGCGAATCCGCTCGGAGTCAATCTCTGAGGGGACTCGTTCGGCCTCCAGCCATTCGATGACGGTTTTCGCACCAACCGCGAAACCGGCGTGTCGAATCGACTCCCCGACCGAGAGGTACGCGTCGGGCATGGTGACGTACTTGCCAATGACGCCAATTCGCAGCGTCTTCGTTGTGCTGTGCACGCGGCGAACGACCTCGCGCCACGCGGTGAGATCAATTGGGTTGGCCTCGAGGTCGATGCCGAGCGTGTTGCACACCATCGTGTCAAGACCCTCGTTGTACATCGTGATGGGGATGTCATAAATACTCGGCGCATCAACCGCCGAAATCACGGCGCTCATTGGCACGTCGCACAGCAGGGAGACCTTGCGTTTGAGGCCGTCCGAGAGCGGTTGGTCGCTTCGACAGACGATGATGTCGGGCTGAATACCGCGCGACCTCAGTTCCGTGACCGAATGTTGGGTCGGCTTCGTCTTCTGCTCGCCCGACGGTGCGAGATACGGCACCAGTGTCAAGTGAACGTAACAAACGTTGTCACGTCCGGCGTCGCGACGGAACTGGCGAATTGACTCAATGAACGGGACGATCTCAATGTCACCGACCGTGCCGCCAATCTCAACGATCACGACGTCCGCGCCCAGCGTGCCCAAACGACGTACCCGTTCCTTGATTTCATCGGTGATGTGCGGAATGACTTGCACGGTCTTCCCCAAATAATCACCTCGACGTTCCTTGGCAATCACGTTTGAGTACACCGAGCCGGTCGTCGTGTTGGACATCTTGGACAGCGACTCGTCAATGAATCGTTCGTAGTGTCCGAGGTCGAGGTCGGTCTCGCCACCGTCGTCGGTCACGAAGACCTCACCGTGCTCACCGGGGTTCATAGTGCCAGGGTCGACGTTGAGGTAGGGGTCGAGTTTGCACATAGTGACCTTGAGGCCACGAGACTTGAGTAGTCGACCGAGCGAAGAGGCCGTCAAACCCTTCCCGAGCGAACTCGAAACACCACCCGTTACAAAGACGAATTTGGTCATTCGTAAACCGCCGCTTCCACGGAAACCCAGCATAGCGATGACGTGCGACTTTAAAGAACTATTAACTCCGTGTTTCAAGCATCTGCTGGGCGAGCGAACGCGATTCGGGTGTAATCGTGTCGCCCGCGAGCATTCGGGCAATCTCGTCGACGCGTTCGTCGCCGCGAACGACGCGAACACTGGTATAAACCTCATTCTTGCGGACCGTCTTTTCGATGACGAAGTGATGATCGGCCTTGGCCGCGACGGATGCCAGATGAGTGACGGCCAAGACCTGCTGGCGTTGCCCCACCTCACGAAGACATTCGCCTATCTGTTGCGCCACCTGGCCACCGATGCCGGCGTCCACTTCGTCAAAGACGGTCACGATATCTTCATGAGAAGTTTCGAGCGAGAGGGCGAGAAGAACTCGACTGAGCTCGCCACCGCTCGCGAGCGACTGGAGCGTTCCTTCGGGCTGGCCAGGATTCGGCGTGAAAAGGACCTGCATGGATGATCCGTCATCGCCGTCAACTTCGATTCGAAGTTTGGCGTGCGCGAGCGCCACTCGAGGCAACTGTCGCGCAACTGATGCCGTCAGGGCAACCGCCGCCTCTTCACGGGCGCGTCGCGCTTCCTTCGCCAATGCGCTCTCTCGCGTTTCGAGCGCCACGATCTCTTGGTCCAGTTCAGCCATCCGCGCGGTCGCGGCGTGATGGGCCTCTCGACGTCGCTGCAGCCCTTCCAACAGCGTCGATGCCGCGTTGAGGGAGCCACCATATTTGCGGGCCAGTAGCTGAAGCACAGTCGCGCGGTCCTCGAGGGTCTGGATCAGGCTCGCGTCATACGCGTCTGGATCGGCGAGCGTCGCGAGTTCGTGGACGCCTTCGCGCGAGAGCTCGAGCGCGTTGCGAAGTAGGGCACGCGCGCCGTCGTAGGCCTCACCGCTCGGCACCGCATTAATGGCTCGGGCGAACCGCGTGAGTACCGAAGTGTCCGCGTCCGCATCCAATTCGTCCATGACCGCAACGAGGGCGACCTGACCGTCACGCAGTTCGGTCAGCCGCGTGAGCTCCGCCAGCGTCTCATCGAGTTCCTGCTCAGAGATAATCGCTGCTCCTTCGAGTTCACCAATCTGGAACTCCACGAAGTCGAGCTCGCGCTCTCGAGCGCCGGCATCGCCGCCAAGTTGATCACGAAGACGTCGTGACTCGCTCAACGCCTGGCGCGTCGTGACGAGTGCCTCCGTCGACACTCCCCCGCTCTCGTCGACGATCTTCACAATCTCAACGCGACTTCGAAGCGTGAGCGAATCGTGCTGTCCGTGAAGAACGATGAGATCCTGCGCGAACGAACGCAGTGCTTCGGCGCTACTGGGCACACCATCAACTGCGCTGCGCAGACGACCAGAGGCGGTCATTTCGCGTACGAGCACGACCTCTTGGTCACCGTCGAGAGTGAAGACCGCGGCGGCTCGCATATCCGGTGCGGTCGCGTCGCGACTGAGTGACGCGTCAGCGCCAAGACAGAGCTGGAGTGCGCCGAGCAACAGTGTCTTGCCGGCACCGGTCTCCCCGGTCAGAACATTGAAACCCGAACCGAATTCCAGTCGAGCTTCGCGGATGACGCCGAGTCCGTGCGCGTACAACTCGACCAACTGTGACTTAGGCATGTCCCTCTCGAAGACCCTCGTGCAGTCGAAAGGCGAGATCGAAACTGCGAGTGGCCGCGACACGCACCGGCGTCAGACTTTGACGCACTTCGACCGACTGACCGGCCTCGAGCGAGCCAATCATTCTGCCGTCGGCGACAATGATGGCCGGTTTGTTGTCAGCGACGAGGCGGATGACCTTGTCGTGCGCGACCACGATTGAACGGTCGATCGTGAAGTGTGGCGCGACCGGCGTCATAATCATGACGGGAAGTGTCGCTTCGACCACCGGGCCACCGGCCGAGAAGTTGTAGCCAGTGCTACCGGTCGGTGTGGCGACCATGACACCGTCGGCCGAATACGTCAGATATTCGTCGTCGTTGACGTAGGTCCGTAAACGAACCATGTGACCGGCACTGGCGCGCTCGACCACCACCTCGTTGAGCGCGAAATGCTCAACGTCGGTGCCCGTGACTGAGATGCGCAGTGCCAAGCGCTCCACTTCGTTGCCCCCATCGAGCGCGTTCATCGTGTCCGCGACCAATTCAGTCGAGGGAACGTTGAGTAAAAAGCCAACGCGCCCGAGATTGACCGCGAGCACGCGCGCGCGAAACGTGTGGGCGAGACGCGCCGACTGTAGGAAGGTTCCATCCCCTCCGAGGCTGACCACCAACGTGGTCGAATCGATGTCGGGTTGCGAGTCGAGGTCCAAAAGGTGCAGCGCCGATGAGACGCCTTTGCTATGGAGGTGTGCTTGCGCCTCATGGGCGAGTTGGACCGCGTCCAGTCGGTTGCTGAACGCCGTTAGTAACACTTGGGACATGTAGCTCCTCGCTGTCATCATGGTAGTAACAACGGCTGACATTCTCCGGCGAACGCACAATGATCGCACGTCGAGTTCACGCAAAGTGACAACTCGGCGAGCCTCCGCGGCTCGGTATGCTTCTAGGCAAGTAACTGGCACATCTTCATAGCGTGGAGACAGGAAAGACGGGGGGTTCGGTCGTGGTCTACGTGATTTTGATTGTGGTAGTGCTAGCGATAGTGATCATCGCCGCGACAATTACTCGACGCCGAGGCGCCGTCCGCGCACTCTCGTATGCACCATCCCCCGAATTGCTCGATGAGAAACTCACGAGCCTGTCTGAAGTTTCGGTTAAGCCCGTCCTTTCGCCCGAGGCGTCGACCCAGGACATTGCAAATCGAGAGTTCGTTGCTGACACCGCCGATGACCTCATGGATCCGAACAACCCGCAACACGCGCAGTGGGTTCGAGACCACCCCTACGCCGAATCGGATGAGGAGTATCTCGCCGAACACCCCGAGGACGCACCGAAGCCACCCGAGTGAACTGTCGGCGCCGTTAAGGGGCCAACGCGAGCGGATGCTTCATAAAGAATGACCACATGACTTCATCCGCATTCACTGCGTCAGACTGCGGGCCAAGGACGTTAGTTATAAGCGGCGACACGGCCGGTCCTCCCGGCCATTCGTGACCCTCACCCTTGAGCGAATAGAGCTCGACGTCGGCCCCGCCATGGCACCGTGTATACGCTGTCAGGGTGTAGCCATTCTGGCGCTGAATCGTGGCGGCCGATGCGCACACGTCCTGACTCGCCCAGAGTGACGCCGCCACTTGCACTGAGTACGTCCAGTAGGCCTGTCCGTTTCCCTTATAGGGATCGATGGGGTCAGCCTTGCCGTGGAAAGCGACCACGGCAACTGGGCGCGTGCTCGGACACGGTGTCGGGCGGCGCAGTCCCGCTACGGGCGCGACAGCGGCGAAGACGCTTGACGCGTCACAGGCCAATTGGCTCGCCATTCGCCCTCCGCCCGACATTCCCGTCGCGTAGACCTCGTTGCGATTGATGCAGTAGGTCGACTCCAACACACGCACCAGATCCACGAGGAACGTCACGTCGTTCGCCGAGTCGGCGGGAGCGTACGTTCCGCCAAAGAGTGGCACGTTCGGAACATTCCAGTCGAATCCCGATCCGGACGTAATGAGACCCTGGGGATACGCGACGATGAACGTATGTTGGTCCGACGTAGCGTCCATTCCAGAAAACGACTCCTGGTCCAGGGCGGTTGATCCCGAACCATGCATGTTCAATACCAATGCCACCGCCTTCGCTGACCTGTAGTGCGGCGGAACGTGAACGATAACCACGCGTTGGTGACCCGCGATCTTCTTCGTGAGTGAGTGTGAGCCGGGCACTGCGCTCGACCCGCATCCCGAACTCGACACCGTGGCCGCGGAGGCGGCAGTGTCGTGCGACGACAGAACGAGGCCAGTGGCGGCCACGACCGTTGCGAGAACTATCGCCATAGCGCGACGCGCTCGAAGCGACGGCGAATAGGCACCCCTCATCGTCTTACATAATAAGGACGTTGAGCGCGTCTCGCCTCGCCGGGACCGCTGCCCCGACGGATGACGAAAGGTTGTGTCGCTGTGGTCCGTTTTTTTGATGGGCTGTGCCAGAATTCACCTAATGATGGTTGCGATTGTCGGAGTTGGCGAGCGATGAGCGCCGGAACGCGGTGAGTTCACTCGAAGATAACTCCCTCTCCTGGCAAGACCTCCTCGAAGCGTTGCCCGACGGCACGGCGCTCATCGACATTTTCGGCGTGATGCAGCACGTGAACGCGGAGCTCTCGCAGTTGACTGGCTACAGCCGCGAGGAACTGGTCGGTCAAAATGTTCAAATCCTGGTACCCCCGCTGTTGCGCCCAATGGAGGATGAGGCCCGCCGCGAGTACAGCAGGGACCCCGAACGGCGCCTTGTCTGGAATGACCGAAATCTTTCAGTACTGCGCAAAGGCGGGAGTGAGCTCCCGGTCGACTTTGCGTTGTCGCCGATCACGATCGACGGTCGTCAGTGGACGGTTGGATCAATCCGAGACAACAGCCTCCAACGAGCGGCCGAGCAGGCCCGCATCGAAGCCGAACATCACTTTCGTCTGGCCTTCGAAAACAATATGGCCCCCATGGTCTTCACGGACCTGGAGGACCGCATCATTGCCGCCAATGACGCCTTTTGCGCCATGATGGGACGAACCCGCGACGAACTCGTTGGTTCGGACTCCAAGCACTTTACGTACCCCGACGACGTAGGCATCACCGAAGCGTCGCACGCTCGGTTCCTTCAGGATGAGATTCGCCAGGTGAAGTACGTCAAACGCTACCTCCACTCTGACGGACGTCTCATTGTCGCGGAGGTCTCAAAATCGCCCGCTCGAGATGAAGCCGGCAAGACCTTGTACTTCATCATCTCCGAGCGCGACATCACCGAAGAACGCCAGCTGACAGCGCAACTGTCCTATCAGGCACTGCACGATCCCCTTACGGGTCTGGCCAACCGAGCGCTCTTCGACGACCGTCTTTCCCAAGCCCATTCGCGAGTGATGCGACACGGCGGCTACGGGGCGCTGCTACTCCTCGACCTCGACGATTTCAAAGGAGTAAACGACACGTACGGCCACTTAGCCGGCGACCAACTACTTGCCGACGTGGCGCGACGCCTCGAACACGTCGCTCGCTCGAGCGACACGCTGTGTCGTTTCGGAGGTGACGAGTTCCTGTACCTGGCCGAAGTGATCAGCGGACCCGAGGAGGCTGAACTTATCGCCCAGCGATTCTTGAGCGAGCTCGACGAGCCGTTTCCCATCTCGGGTCTGAATCTCGAGCAACGCGCCAGCATTGGCGTCGTGGTGTGGGATTCGAACAGTACGGATGTCTCGGAGGTGGTGCGCGACGCCGACGTCGCCCTCTACGAAGCGAAACGACTTGGAAAAGGTCGCCACTTCGTCTACGTCCCGGGCATGCATCACCAGATTGTCAATCGCTTCTCCCTCGTCCAGCAACTTCGCCAAGCCATTCCGACCGGTGAAATGGCTATGCACTATCAACCGATCATCCGTCTTTCAACCGGTGCCGTCGTGGGCTTTGAAGCATTGATGCGCTGGCGTCACAGCGAACGGGGCTGGGTTCCGCCGAGCGTCTTTATTCCCCTCGCGGAGCAGAGCAACCTCATTTTGGAACTCGGCTCGTTCGCACTAAATGAGGCGATTACGGCGGCGAGCGCGTGGAGAAAGCACACGACCGATCAAGACGAGCCCTACGTGAGTGTCAATCTCTCCGCCCGCCAGTTCCACGACCCCGGACTGCTTGACGTCGTGAAACGCGCACTCGATGACGGTGATCTTCCGGCCGATCGTCTCATCATCGAGATCACTGAAGGCGTTGCGTTGATCGAAATAAATGACACACTCAAGATGCTCGAGCAACTCACGAACCTGGGCATTGGCGTCGCCCTGGACGACTTCGGCACGGGCTTCTCCTCGCTTTCGTATTTGGCGCTCCTCAATCCGATGGTCATCAAGGTCGATCAGAGCTTTGTCCGTCCCGCGGTAGAGAGCATTCACAGCGATCGACTGCTCGAAACGATCGTCTCGTTGGGCCACAACCTTGGCATGATTGTGCTCGCGGAAGGAATCGAAACGGAGGCGCAACTCGAACGACTTCGCGCGCTGCACTGTTCGCTCGGTCAGGGTTTCCTCTTTTCGGCGGCCGTTCCCTTCGACGAGGCATCTGCGATGGTCGCCACGTCCTTTGCACTGTAAACACAACCGCTCTCGCGTCTCCGCCCTCTCACGCGTTCGACGCCAGTACGATGAGGTTCACTCGTCTGTTTGTCCGGGTGCGAAGAACGACACTCGAAGGAGGACCTCGTGACGTTTCCCGAGTCGGTGCAGCGCCTTGCGCGTCAGCGTGCGCGCGGAACCTGCGAGTGCACTGCCAGCTGGTGTCCCCACTATGGCCACTGTCGACTGCCCGCCAAGGAGTTCCACCACAAGAAGCCAGTGGAGTCCGGCGGTGATGACGAAGTTACGAACTGCCTCTTCCTTTGCCAGGCCTGTCATGGCCGTGCCCACACGTCGTCGGGACAACTCGGTCGCCTCTAGAAAGCGGGGGTGCCTCGTCCCGGCACGTTGTCACAACGTCTTGGAATAGACCAACTCGTGGTCCGTGCCTTCGCTCTCGTCACGAAGTGCGGTCGCTCGATAGACCCGCGTAGGGCCGTACCAGTCAGTGAATGCACGACTGCATTCGCCTCTCCAGGACCTCATTTTAGATTTTTTTTTTTAGCGTTGACTTCAATTCTCACTTCGGGCTCGGGTTCGAGCGGTTCCTCTGCGAAAAGATCGGGCCGAAGCGCCATCGCTTCTTGCAACTCAAAGAAGTGGCTCAGCCAGTATTCGTCAAAACGCGCACGCCAGCGTTCAGCCCCTTCGGGCGACGCGAACGCCTCGCGGACGAGCGCGGGACTAATGAGCGACACGAAGCCCGGCACTTCCACTGCGAGGTAGCGCAGACGCAGGAAGTCGAGAAAGGAGATGACTGGTCGTGTTGGCACCGGCGGTGTCAGTTCGGGCAGCGATTCACGGACGCGATCGTCCTTCAAGAACGATGAGGTCAAGAGAAGGGCCAGCACCTGCTCCTCGGAACTCTCGGCCATGCCAATGAGACTCTTGCCCACGTTGTCACGACCCTGCCCGGAGCCGCCGAAGACTTCCTGCACGATCGAACCCATATTGGCAATGAGACCCAGGAGGCGAAGCGCGACCGGTCGCGCGTTTGAAATCTCCTTGTCGTCCAGAGTGCCGACGAGCTGAATAAAGGGCTCATCCATGCTCTCGCGCATCATCGTGAGCGCGACCTCACCGGCGCGGCGCGCGTCGTCACTGCGCGGGGGCGCGAGTCCCGCCACGTCGCGGTCAAACAGTCCAACGTCGTTGTCATCAAGGAGGGCGAGGTCGCCGTTCATTAAATCAATCAGGAGCGCGGTGAACTCGGAGTAGAGCTCGGACCCTCGACCGAGACGCTTACGAGCCGACGCCATCGCGGGGCCGGCCTTTAGGTGCTGGAAGAACACCTCTTCAAGCACGTCGCGTTCGCCCTTGACGTCCTCTTCTGCGTCGTCGTTCGCTGCCACCGCTCGAATCTCTCGTAACTGCTCGTCCCAGCGGGTGGCCCGCTTCAACAGGTACGTGCGAATGAGGTCGGGTTCAACGTCGAATCCCTCCCACCACAGTCGCCACGCCAACTCGTCGAGCTGTTTGGTGCCGGTACGGAGCCGCGAAATACGCAACATTCGCTCTGCCGTGCCGGCGGGGTACCTCGCGAGCGAGCCTCGACCGCCACCGGGGTCGTGGAATGGTTCGTTGATCAGGCGACGACGATGAAGCCGAGCGAGCTGATCACGGGTGGTTTCCACTCCGGCGAAGCCCAGGAATTCAAGGATGTCTTGCGTTGACTCCCATGATCCCGGCTCTTCATTCCAACTCACTTCTCGACCTTAGTTTTGCGAGGGCCGAAAAAAGAGGATTGTCGGGCCTAGCGGCGCAGCGTCCGCACGAGCGATTGACGAGATGCGTCATCCAACGCGTAGGGAGCGTAGAGGCCGAAGCGATGGATGACGTCGCCGAAACGTCGCAACACCTCATTGCCCGCGTCCACGGGTGATCCCACGACGCTGAAGGCGTTGAGCACGTCGTCGTCGATCAACTCGCCCATCTTCACCCACTCCCCCTGTCGCGACATCTCATTGAGCGTGGTTTGCAGATCACCCCAGCCGTGCAGTGCGAGCACGCCGCGATACGCCGGCGTTGATCCGTAGAACGCGATCTGACCTCGAACCTTCGTGACCGCGTCACGCAGCGCTTCGTCGGAGTCTCCCGTGGCGATCAAGCCAGAGAACGAGATGGGAAAGCCGTCGAGCGAACGCCCGGACGCGGCCAAGCCGCGCTCGAGTGCGGGCAACGTGACCTCGCGCAAGTAGCGCTCCGTGGTGAAGGGATGCACGAGGAGACCGTCCGCAACCTCACCCGCCACTTCGGTCATGAGTTCGCCCACGGCGGCGAGGTAGACCTTGGGTGCGCCGTAGGGGTTCGGGCCGGGATTGAAGAACGGCGTCATCAACGTGTGGCGATAGAACTCACCACGGAAGTTGAGCGCCTCGCCCTCGTTCCAACAGGCCCAGATTGCGCGCATCGCGAGCACGTACTCGCGCATTCGTGGCGCGGGGTGTGACCACGGCATGGAGTAGCGCTTCTCAATATGCGGCTTGATCTGCGAGCCCAGTCCAAGCAGAAGGCGACCTTTCGACAGCAATTGGACGTCGTTGGCCATAGTCGCGGTGATCATCGGACTTCGGCCGAAGGCCACGACAATGCTGGTACCCAGTTCCAGGGTGGTCGTGGCCGGGGCGGCGCCGGCCGCAATCAACAAGGGATCATGACCAGTCTCCGCCGCCCACGCCCCGTCATAGCCAGCGGCCTCGACCTGGGCTGCGCCGCTCGCAATGTCGCCGTTTCGAAAAGAGAGATCGCCGTCAATCAACATGGGCGAAGTCTAGAACGCGTGGTGAGCGACTTCAGTGTTCGAAACCGTCTCGTTAATTGGTGAGGACCCGTCCGACCATGGCCACGACCTGGTCGTGGGGCACGGCAGCGCAGAACAAGAATCCTTGACCGAGCTCACAGCCGAGTCGACGCAGACGGTTGAACTGGCCCTCGGTCTCAATGCCCTCCGCCAACATTGTCATGTTGAGCTTTTGGCCAAGCGAGATGATCGTCTCGAGCAGCGTGTCGTTACGGCTGCTCTCGTGCACCGGTCGAACGAACGACTGATCGATCTTGATAATTCTCGGATTCAGTGCCGCCAAGTACGACAGCGACGAGAAGCCCGTGCCGAAGTCGTCCAGCGCGATACCCACGCCGAGGGTGCCCAGGTGTTCGAGGACCGTCATGGTCTCGGCGATGTCGATGAGGGCAACGCTCTCAGTGATCTCGAGAATCAGACACGACGGTGGTAGACCGGATTCACTTAACAAGTTCTTTATGGTGGGTACGAGACCGGGATCGAGGAACTGATGGGCTGAGAGATTGACCGTCACGTACGGTCGACTCGACATCGAACTGTGGGGAGCCCACATACTCGCTTCATTGATCACCTCGCGGAGCGCGAACGAACCCAGTTCGAGGATGAGATCACTCTGTTCGGCGAGCGGAATGAAGACGTTCGGCGGTACCCAGCCCTTCTCGGGGTGGTGCCAACGCATCAACGCCTCGAATCCGACGACTTCACTGGTCGTGAGGTCGATAATGGGCTGGTAGTGCATTGCGAGTTCGCCCGCCTGGAAGGCGTGGCGTAGTTCTTGGACGAGCGCGAATCGACTCACGGCGCGTTGGTGCATTGTCGGGGTGAAGACGACGTGGCGACCGCGGACGTTTCGCTTGGCTTCGTAGAGCGCGGCGTCGACGTTCTGAATTGTCTCGGAGAAGCTCGTGCACGTCGCATCCCAAATCACGATGCCGATGCTCGCGTGCTGCTCGATCAGTGATCCGGCAATGGTGAATGGTTCTGATATCACTTTGATCAGACGCTCCGCCAGTACTTCCGCCTCGGCCGGCGAGACGAGACCTTCAGCCAAGTAGAGGAACTCATCGCCACCAAATCGACACAGCGTGTCAGCCGTTCGTGTGACTTGCTCGAGACGGTTCGCAATTGCGGTGAGCAGTTGATCACCCACAAAGTGACCGTGGGTGTCGTTGACGCCCTTGAAATCGTCAAGATCGATGAGCAAGACCGCGCCGATTCCTCCCTGGCGAACAACGCGGCCGTGGGCCTGGGAGAGACGGTCCTCAAAGAGGGCTCGATTGGCCAGTCCGGTCAGCGGGTCGTGGAGCGCCTGATGCGAGAGTTGGGCGGCGAGCGCCCGCTCCTCGGTGATGTCGCGCTCGGAGAAGACGAAGTACCGGATCTTGCCGTCTTCGTCTCGCGCCGGTGACCGGCTGACTTCCACGTCGATGACTCGCCCGTCCTTGCGCAGATAGCGCTTGACGTAACGCTCCTGTTCAACCTCGCCCGAGATGAGCCGCAGGTGCGTACTTTCGGTGATGCCGACGTCGTCAGGGTACGTGAACGGCGTCGAGTCGCATCCGAGTAACTCTTCTTTCGTGAAACCCACCATCTGACAGAAGGCGTCGTTGATCGAAATGATCTTGTCGTCAGCGTCGGCAAATGTCATCGGCGCCATGTTGTTCTCGAAGGCCACACGAAAACGAAGTTCGGCGTCGGCTCGTGCCTTCTCCGATGCACGCTGAGCGCTCACGTCGCGAATCGCGACCACGACCCACGAGCCGCTGTCGAGCGCCAGTTGTGACCGACTCTCCTCGACGGGAATCTCGCGACCGTCCGCGCACAGCATGTAAAGTTCCGCACCGCTCACAATCACGTTCGCCGGTGCGTTGGCGTCGTTACGACGAGCGCGCTTTCCCGCTTTTCGCAGACGAGGTAGGACGAGCATTTGCACGTTCTGACCGATCAAATCTTCGCGTTCATAGCCCGTCATCGCGCACAAAAGGCCGTTGACGTAGTGAATGATGCCGTGACCATCGTGCAGCGCCGTTCCCTCGGGTAGCGCTTCGAGTAGCCCATTCCACGAGGGAGGATGCGCGACCAAAACGTTGTTTAGGCGCTCGTCTCTGGCGGAGGCGCGCTTTGTGGCGCGCGGCGACCGACCGGATTGCATTCGGCCCGTGGCCGAAGAACGTTCGGAGAGATCGGTCATCGAAATACGGTAGGCCGACCCTCGCCTTTGATTGTCAACAGGTTCTCAACAATGAGGCAACACTCGTCCACGATTTTGCCGGTGCGACATCGCTCTTTTGGTCGGCATGAGCGCGCGCGTGTTGGCCCTTGACGAACGTTGACAAGAACTGGCGAAACGACGTACGCGACCTCGCAGTTTCTGCACCGAAACAGCGTCGGTCGTCGATTACCCCCCGCAACATCCACAGTAAAGATGCCCGATTGTGCACAGGCTCTTCGGCGCGTCAAGCGACCTGTCCATCAGGCACGATGCCCAATTGTCCCGTAGCTGTGCGTTACGGTGGACGACCTCGGCACCGGCTACTCGTCCTTTTCACACCTCGAGCAACTTCCCATCGATATCTTGAAGGTCGACCGGTCCTTCGTCGCGAACGTCGCCAACTTGAAGATTGATTCGGGGCGCGCCAGTCGAACGCGGGCAATCGTCCAATTGGCGCACACGCTGGGGCTTCTCCCCATCGCCGAAGGCGTCGAGGAGCCCGAACAGGTGCCGTCACTTCGCGATGTTGACTGCAATCTGGCCCAGGGACATCACCTCGGTATGCCCCTCATTGCCACCGAGACCGAAGAGTTGCTACGTTCCCTCGTCTCCTCGGGCAGAACTTTTGAAATCATTCTCTATGGTGTAATCGGGAGATTGACAACAAGGAGATCACATGAGTGATGCAGAGGCTGAGGCCGCCAAGGCAGTGAACGCATGGAACAAGAACGTTATCGAAGAGTTCCGAGCGAATGATGGAAAGGTCGGCGGACAGTTCGAGCACGCAGACGTGTTGTTACTACGCACCAAGGGCGCGAAGTCAGGCGTCGATCGCGTGAACCCGATGATGTATCTCGAAGAGGATGGAAAGATCTACGTCTTCGCTTCCTACAGCGGAGCTGACAAGGACCCAGACTGGTTCCACAACATCAAGGCAGACGACAAGGTGTCAGTCGAAGTCGGGACCGAGACCTACGAGGCGACGGCGAAGCCGGTACCCCTCGAAGAGCGCGATCGCATTTACGCCATCATGGCCGAGCGCTTCGAAAATTTCGCGGAGTACGAGAAGAAGACCACGCGCGTCATTCCAGTCGTCGAACTCATTCGCTGACGTACGCGCCTAGGACTCCGGCCCTTCGCCGGTCACTGGCTTCTTCCACACGTAGGTCGAAGCGATCGATGGCTTGCTCCTCATGCGCCTCTTCTTTGACTTCCTCGTTGAGAGGAGACCGAAGATAACCACCATCGCGCCCAATGCGAGCAGAACGAAGCCCGAAAAATACGAATAGACGATGCGCGAGCACTCGGCGCTCATGCCGAGTGCTCGATATTGCTGAGTTGCGTTACAGGTAGTGTTCTTGCCCTCATTGGCAATGACCAGCCACAGCCCGACGCCCATGGTGGCGAGGCCAAGCAGTTCGAAGAAGCGCTTCACCATGTGCCCAACCTACATCGCACATGCCGACCTCGGTCGACTTACGTCGTCCCTCACACATTTGTGCACTCGGCGCATCGACTGCTTGCGAGAGTGCGGAAATACGTCGGTTAACTTATGGACATCACGAAGTTCTTTTTGCACTCTCGACGCATGCGACGTCCCACGTGAACGAGCACACCGCTGTGGCGAATGGCACGAACAATATCGTCGTCAGCAACCTCACCAAGACATTTGGCAAGGTCAGAGCGGTTCGTGGCATCAACTTCGAAATGGATCGCGGAACGACGGTGGCGTTGCTCGGACCAAATGGGGCCGGCAAATCAACGACGATTGACATGATGATTGGTTTAACGACACCCGATTTCGGTAGTGTGTCGCTCTTTGGCCACTCGCCCGCCAACGCAGTACACATGGGCCTCATCGGGGCGATGACCCAAACCGGATCACTGATTGACTACCTCAGCGTCCGAGAGCTGGTCTCAATGATGGCCGCTCTGTACCCTTCGCCACTGGACGTGGATGAGGCCCTACGTATCTCCGGTGCCGATGCGTTCGCCGATCGCATGACGCGCAAACTCTCTGGCGGCGAGACCCAACGGGTGCGTTTCGCCATGGCGCTCGTTGCCGACGCCGAACTACTCGTTCTGGACGAGCCCACCGTCGCACTTGACGTCGAAGGACGACGCGACTTCTGGATAGCGATGCGGGCGTTCGCCGCCAGGGGCAAGACCGTCGTCTTCGCGACGCACTACCTCGAGGAGGCTGACGCCTACGCCGACCGAATCATTCTCATTGCGCACGGTCGCATCGTCGCCGATGGTGCCCCGACGGAAATCAAGGCTACTGTCGGCGGTCGAATTGTTCGCGCGACGCTACCCAACGTGGACCTGGACAAACTTCGACCTCTGAGCGGCGTCACGAGCGTTGAACGCCGCGGCGACGCCGTGACGCTCAACTGCGCCGACTCCGATGCGACGCTTCGTGAACTGTTCACCCTGTATCCAAACGTTCGCGACGTCGAAGTGCGCGGCGCCGGACTTGAAGAGGCGTTCCTTGAGTTGACCGAAGACGACGACGACGAGGCGGTTTGACCATGAACCAGCTCACGTACCTTCGCTACGAAGTCATTCGCACCTATCGCAATCGACGTTTTCTTATGTTCTCCTTGGCGTTTCCATTGATCCTGTTCTTGGCCGTCGCCGGTCCACACAAGAACCAGATGATTGTCGGTATTCCCTTTCCGCTGTACTACATGACCGGCATGGTGGCGTGGGGCACGATGGTCGCCGTCATTTCGAGCGGGGCTCGAATCGCTGCCGAGCGTCAGGTTGGTTGGACCCGGCAACTGCGCATCACTCCCCTGCCGACGTGGTCCTACTTCGCCGCCAAAATCTTCTGCGGCTATTTGATGGCAATTCTGAGCATGCTGATCCTCTTCGTCGCCGGATCGCTCGTTGGCGTGCACCTCACGCTCTCTCAGTGGTTTGTGATGGTGGGCCTTTTGCTCGTCGGCCTCATCCCCTTCTCAGTACTTGGCATCATGTTCGGTCACTTACTCACGACGGACTCGCTGGGACCGGCAATTGGTGGCACGACGGCTCTCTTTGCTCTGCTCGGTGGCGCATACGGGCCACTGGTAACTGGTGGCGCCCTCTTGACGGTGGTGAAGTGCCTTCCCTCGTACTGGCTCGTCATTGCGAGCAAGTCGGCACTCATCGGCGGCGGCTGGCCGCCGCAGGCGTGGATTGTTATCGCCGTGTGGACCGTCGTGACGTCCGTGCTCGCCGTGCGCGTCTACCAGCGCGACACGCGCAAGATCTAAGAGTCTCCTTGACGACGCCTCGACATCTTCGCTTCTCTAACGACCGTGCTGAAGCCCAAGCCGCGATTGCGTCGGTCAGCGAAGGGCGGGGTTGGTGCAATGTGACACCACTCGTGGAGGAGGACATTCCTGATATGAAGGTCAACTACTTCGGTCTGTGGCTCAACAAGGGCGTGACTGTGGCGTCCTACGTCACGTCGGCACCACGTAAGGGCGTGCCACAACCTTCATCGCTCGGCGTTCTGCATTCCAGAAGTCGTCTGGGCGCGGAGCGAGTGGCCCTCATGCTCGGCGGTGCGCCCTACACCATCAAGCAGGACCACAACACGCGAGGGCTGTTGTTGAACGTCCCGTTCACTTCGCCACCAACCGAAATCCTCAATGTGATGTGTTCCCTTACCGAGTCGCTCTGTGACTACGAATTCACCGGCAGTTGGGACATGGCGATTTTCGTTCTCTGAACTGCTGGAGGGTCAAGCAGTCCGACGTCACCGGAGGTGACGAGCAGCGTCCAACAGAATTACCGGTTACTCGACGTGACCTGCGAGCAGTGGCGAATGCGAGACGACACTTAGGCCCAGCCAAGTTCGTCAAGCCGAGGATCACTAATGCCGAAGTGATGGGCAATTTCGTGGATCACCGTCTTACGAACCTGCGCCTTTACCTCGTCTTCGTTGGTGCAGACGCGGCAGATGGTCGTCTGGTACAGAGTGATTCGATCGGGCATCACGCCGCTGTAGCTCTGGACGCCTCGCTTCGTGAGAGGTATTCCTTGATACAGACCAAAGAGATTTCGTCCCGGCGCTTCGTCCTCGACCAGGATTACGACGTTGTCCATACGTGAAGCAAGCGAGTCCGGTAGTGATTCGAGCGCTTCGCCTGCCAGCTCCTCAAACCGTTCATTCGTTACTTGAAACACTAACGAAGCGTAACGGCGCGACACGAAGCGTTGGTCAAGGTTCCGTCAGGCCTGACAACGTCAGTCGCCCGTGGCACCATCAATCAGTTCACGAAGCAGGTCGGCGTGTCCGTTGTGGCGCGCGTATTCCTCAATCATGTGGAGATAGATCCAACGGACGTCGAACCAACGTCCGTTGCGATGAATCACTGCATCCAAGTCAACCGCTGCCAGGGCCGCTTGGGCCCGTTGGCACTCATCGACGTACAACGC
>PLZP01000109.1:0-5076 GCA_003152215.1 Acidimicrobiaceae bacterium
CCGCCGCCCCCGGGCGCTCGACGCCCGATGCCCGGAGGCGCAACCGGTCGACCATCCGGCCCTGGTGGCCCACGACCGATGAGCGCACGACCCGGTGGGCCGCCTTCACGACCCGGAGGCCCCACGTCGCGTCCCGGTGGCGCTGGTGGGGGATTCCCCGGTTCGCGTCCCGGCGCACCGACGACCGGCGCACCCGGTGGACCGAATCGCGGCGGACCGCCCAGTCGCGGTACCGGTGGACCCCGCGGATCGCAGCGTAAGGCCACGCGTCGCCGCCGTCGCAATGTCGAGGAGCTCGAGCCGACGCAGATGACGACGTGGCAGCCGAGTTCGCTGCCCGTCCCCGATGGTGAAGTCATCATCGAGCGCGGTTCGACTGCGCGCGACGTCGGGCCCAAGCTCAATCGCAGTGCCGCGGACATCATGCGTTTCCTCTTCCTTCAGGGCGAGATCGTCACCGCCGTGCAAAGCCTCACCGACGACATGATCGAGCTGTACGCCGCCGAAGTCGGCGCCGTCGTGCACCTCGTCGATCCCGGCGAACAACAAGAGGCCGCGTTGCTCGCGAAGTTCTTCGACGAGGACGACCAGGACGACGTTATTCCCGCCGCGCCGCGTCCTCCCATCGTCACCGTGATGGGTCACGTCGACCACGGCAAGACCCTCCTGCTCGACAAGATTCGCAAGACCGACGTCGTCGCCGGCGAGGCCGGTGGCATCACCCAGCACATTGGCGCCTACAAGGTTTCGTGGAAAGGCAAGGCCATTGCCTTTATCGACACCCCGGGCCACGAGGCCTTCACCGCCATGCGTGCTCGTGGCGCCAAGGTCACCGACATCGTCATCCTCGTGGTCGCGGCCGACGATGGCGTGATGCCCCAAACCATCGAAGCCATCAACCACGCCAAAGCGGCCGAAGTTCCCCTCATCGTGGCGGTCAACAAAATGGACAAGGCCGACGCCAATCCCGACCGCGTGCTCCAGCAGATCTCAGAGTACGGACTCGTACCAGAGAAGTGGGGCGGCGACACGATCGTCGTCGAGATTTCGGCTCTCCAGGGGACCGGCATTGACGATCTGCTTGAGCAGGTACTGCTCGTCGCCGAGATTGCCGAGCTTTCCGCTCGTCCCACGGGTCGAGCCATGGGCACGGTGCTCGAGGCCAACCTCGAAGTTGGCCGAGGACCGGTGGCGACCGTCATGGTGCAAAAGGGCCTCCTCGAAGTGGGCGACCCCGTTGTTGCGGGCGCCGCGTTCGGCAAGGTGAAGGCCCTCATCAACGATCAAGGCAAGTCCATTAAGTCCGCCGGTCCTTCGACGCCGGTGCAGATCCTCGGCTTTAGCGAGCCGCCGTTCGCCGGTGACGAGATGCGCGTCGCGCACGACCTCGCGCACGCGCGCTCCCTGGCCGAAGCCCGCGCCCAGCGCGCGCGACTCATTGGTCACCAGCCCGTGGCGTCCACGAGCGGCGCCCGACTCGAGGATCTTTTCGAGCAGATTCAGCGCGGCGAGACGGCAACGCTCAACATTGTTCTGAAGGCGGACGTGCAGGGTTCGCTCGAGGCGTGCACCGAGTCACTGAAGAAGCTCGAGCGCGACGACGTGAAACTCGTCATCGTGCACCGTGGCGTCGGTGGCATCACGGAGAACGACGTGCAGCTCGCCAAGGCGTCCAACGCCACCATCATTGGTTTCAACGTGCGTCCCGACAAGCGCAGTCGCGAGCTCTCGGAGAACGAGGGCGTGCAGATTCGCACCTACGAAATCATTTACAAGTTGATCGAAGAGATCGAGGCCGCCATGCTCGGGCTCCTCTCGCCGGTCTTCGAAGAGATTGTCACGGGCGAGGCCGAAGTGCGTGAAGTATTCCGCGTGCCGAGGATCGGCGCCATTGCCGGTTGCTTCGTGCGCGACGGTGTCATCACGCGCGGATCGAAAGTTCGATTCCTTCGCGAAGGAACGATCATCTGGAAAGGATCGATCACGTCACTTCGTCGCTTCAAGGACGACGCACGTGAGGTGGCATCCGGCTTCGAGTGCGGTATCGGTCTCTCCGACTACCAGGACCTCAANNATATTGCGTGAGGTGATCTCGGACGAGTTGACGCGGATCAGCGACGTCGATGATCGCATCGGCATTTTGACCGTGACCGGCGTGCAGACGACCCAGGACCTGCGCCAAGCGACCGTATTTTTCGACTCGCTCAGTCCCGACGCGCGCGTCGCTCTCGAAGAGCGCCGAGCGCAGATTCAGTCGGCGGTGAACGTGCAGACTCGATTCAAGCGAACGCCGAAGCTCTCATTCCTGGCCGACCCGGCCGTCGCGAGCGGAGAGGCCGTTGAAGAGATTATTCGTCGTCAGAACCATGACGACGAATAATGGCCTGCTGCTCGTCGACAAGGGAGAGGGACTCACGAGCCACGACGTGGTGGCGAAGGTGCGCAGAATACTTGGCGAGCGAAAGATTGGCCACGCCGGCACGCTCGATCCCATGGCGACTGGCCTACTGATACTTGCCGTCGGACCATCAACGCGGCTGCTGCGATTCGCGCAGTCCGAGGCCAAGCACTACCGCGGGACCGTGACCTTTGGCGTAGCGACCGACTCCCTCGACGCTGACGGTGCGGTGCTCGACGAGCAACCCGTCCCGGCACTCACTTCGCTCGCCGTGCAGGCAGCGGCCACCTCCATGCTCGGCGTCCAGCGACAAACGCCGCCCATGGTGTCGGCGATTCAGATTGACGGCCAACGCCTTCACGAACTTGCCCGCAAGGGTATTGAAGTCGAACGTGCATCGCGCGAGATTTCACTGACCGTATTCGAAGTGTCGCCCACCGATGATCCTGCCCGGTGGTCGTTCGACGTCGAGTGCTCCGTTGGTACCTACGTGCGCGTCCTCTTAAGTGATCTCGCGAACAAACTCGGGACGATTGGACACCTCAGTGCGCTTCGTCGCCTTTCGAGTGGCGCCCATCACGTTGACGACGCCTTGACGATTGACGCGTTGGCGAGCGCCGTAGAGCGCGGTGATGACGTAGTGGCACCCCCCTCTTCGTTCGTGGTCAGTCTCGAGCACGTGACCCTGAGCGAAGACCAGCAACGACGCATGCGAATGGGTCAGCGGCTCACGCTCGACGAGACGTTCGATGGTCGCGAGGTGGCGGCAATGAACGACGGCGGAGCCCTCATAGGCATCCTGCGGCGTCGCGACGAATCGTGGCAACCGGAACTCGTGCTGCCCGCCGACGAAGACTCGATCCGCGGGTAGGTTGCTGGGATGATTGTCGTACGGGACGGAGAACCCTCACCGTTTAGCGATCGACCATCGCGCGTCGCGATTGGCGTCTTCGATGGACTGCACCTCGGCCACCAAAAGGTCATCGAAACATTGCTGACGCTCGACGGCGCGACAGAGGTGCCAACCGTCGTCACCTTTGACCCTCATCCCGCCCTCGTGTTGGCACCCGAGCGCGCCCCCCGACTTCTGCAGACCCTGGATCAGCGACTCGAAGGGCTGGAGGCGCTTGGCGTCGAACAGGTGCGACTACTCACCTTCGGACCCGAACTCGCCAAGCTTTCCGCCGAAGAGTTCGTCCGACGTGTGTTGATTGAAGAGCTGCATGCCGTGGAAGTGCTGGTCGGCAAGGATTTTCGATTCGGGCACGATCGTCAAGGCGACGTGGGGACGCTTCGTCGCGAAGGTAGCGCGTCGGGATTCGGTGTCTACGAAGCGCCAACCTATGGTGCACCGCGCTGGAGTTCAACCTCGGTGCGAGATTCGCTTGATCGGGGCGACCTCGACACGGCGAACGCAGTGCTCGGTCGACCATTCGTCTTGCGCGGTGACGTGGAGCACGGCGACGCTCGTGGGGGCGTCCTCGGATTCCCGACGGCGAACCTGGCGCTCATGACACACCAGGCGATTCCCCAGACCGGCATCTACGCGGGGGCCGCGCGCACGATCGACGGGGCGTGGCACGCCGCGGCGATTTCAATCGGCACTCGCCCTCAGTTCTACGATGATGGCCCGTTGCTCGTCGAAGTGCACCTGCCCGACTTCAGTGGCGATCTCTACGACCAGCGACTCGATGTCGCGTTTCTCGCACGTTTGCGCGGCGAAATGGCGTTCGAGGACGTGGATGCCTTGGTGGCTCAAATCGGTGTCGATGTGGAGGAATCGCGCGAAATATTCAAGAAGTTCTCGCCTCGGGAGTCACTCCTGCTAGAGTGGATAACTGGTCAGCGACGCTGACTATGTGAGTCGTCACGTAGGCGACTTGCTACGAGACATCCGACTCATAAGGCAAATAAAACGTTATGGCTGAGAAGCAGCAAATCATCAAGGACTATCAGACTCACGCAACGGACACGGGCTCGCCCGAGGTGCAAGTGGCGATTCTGACGGACCGGATTGCACACCTCACCGAGCACCTCAAGGTTCACAAGGGCGATCATCACACTCGCCGTGGACTCATGGTGCTCATCGGCCAACGTCGCCGCCTGCTCGACTATGTGCAGCGCGGAAATGTCGAGCGCTATCGCGCTTTGATCGGCCGACTCGGCATTCGTCGCTAGCCGAAATGCACGTTGACGCCGTCGACGTGTTCAACACATCCGAACTTCTCGGAGGCCAGTGGAGAATCGTCGCGAATGCGCGAAGGTTGCCCACTGGGATCCGGGCGGAGTGTTGCTAACTAAATAGGAGCACAATCCATGACTGACGCAATCCGCGTAAGTAGCCCGGTAACGGGCACCGACAAAACCTTGAGTTTTGAAGCGGGCCACCTGGCCCAACTCGCCGACGGAGCCGTCGTGGCTCGCCTCGGCGACACCATGTTGCTGGCGACCGTCGCCGCAGCCAAATCCGTACGTGAAGGCATTGACTTCTTCCCGCTGACGGTCGACATCGAAGAGCGCGCGTATGCCGCTGGCAAGATTCCAGGCGCCTTCTTCCGTCGTGAGGCCAAGCCCTCGGACCAGGCCGTCCTGACCTGTCGTCTCATTGACCGACCACTGCGTCCTTCGTTCCCGAAGGGTTTCCGCAATGAGGTCCAAGTCGTGGGCACGATCTTCAG
>PLZP01000109.1:5088-81255 GCA_003152215.1 Acidimicrobiaceae bacterium
GGACGAGCGTTGAGCGACTCCGCTGACACCGACATCGCGATCATGATGGTCGAGGCCGGTGGCACCGAAGGTTCCTTCGAGATGTACGCCGACGGCGCACCCAAGGTCAGTGAGGACGTCCTGTCCGCTGGTCTCGAGGCGTCCAAGCTCTGGATCCGCGAGGCGATCAACCTGCAGCGCGAACTGGTGAAGAACTTCAGCGCCGCGCGTGGCCCGATCACGCCAATGGAGTACCAAGTCATTGCCGACTACCAGAGCGACGTCTACGAGAGTGTCGAAGCGATGGGCATGTCGTCACTTAGCGAGGCGAACAAGCTCACGACCAAGACCGCTCGCAACGAGGCGCTCGACGCCGCGACTGCGTCGATCATCGAGCACTTGAAGGATGAGTTCCCGAACCGTCTGGGTGAGATCAAGGCCGCTGTTCGTTCGGTGACCAAGAAGATCGTTCGTCGTCGCATCGTCGACGAGGGCGTCCGTATTGACGGACGTTCGGTCACGGACATCCGTCCGCTCTCGGCGGAGCTCGACCTCTTCCCGATGACGCACGGCTCCGCCATGTTCCAGCGCGGTGAGACCCAGGTCGTCAACGTGACGACGCTCGGCATGCCGCGCATGCGCCAGCAACTCGACACGATCGGTCCCGACGAGTTCCGTCGCTACATGCACCACTACAACTTCCCGCCCTACTCCGTGGGCGAGACCGGACGCGTGGGCATGCCCAAGCGTCGCGAGATCGGACACGGCATGTTGGCCGAGCGGGCGTTGATTCCCGTACTGCCGAGCGAGCAGGACTTCGCGTACACGTTGCGCGTGGTCTCTGACGTTCTGCAGAGCAACGGCTCGACGTCGATGGCCTCGGTCTGTGGCTCGACGCTGTCATTGATGGCGGCCGGTGTGCCAATCAAGGCGCCCGTTGCTGGCATCGCGATGGGTCTCGTGTACGACGAAGGTAAGTACGTCACGTTGACCGACATCCTCGGAGCGGAGGACGCCTTCGGCGACATGGACTTCAAGGTCGCCGGTACGGCCGACGCCGTGACCGCCCTGCAACTCGACACGAAGATCGACGGCCTTCCGGCCGAGGTGCTTTCGAACGCGTTGCACCAGGCGAAAGAGGCGCGACTCTTGATCTTGACCGTGCTCACCAACACGATTGCTGAGCCGCGTGCTCAGGTCGCTGAGGTTGCCCCGAAGATTGTCTCGATTGAAATCCCGATTGACAAGATCGGCGAGGTCATTGGACCAAAGGGCAAAGTCATCAACACGCTCCAGCAGGAGACCGGTGCTGACATTGCGGTTGACGACGACGGCGTTGTCGGAACCGTCACCATCGGTGCCAAGGATGGCCGCGCGGTCGAAGAGGCCCGTCGCCGCATCGCGATGATCCTCGACCCGCCCACACCCGAGGTCGGCGCGACCTACCAGGGGCGTGTGGTCAACCTCGCCAAGTTCGGCGCGTTCGTGAGCATCATGCCCGGACGTGACGGCCTCTTGCACATCTCCAAGATGGCGCCACTCAACGGCGGCAAGCGGATTGGCCAGGTCGAGGACGTTCTCGAACTCGGTCAGGCGATCGAAGTGAAGGTCGACGACATCGATCCTCAGGGCAAGGTTTCGCTTTCGCTCGTGGGCGACTTTCCCGAGTCCGAGGACAGCGGCGACGCTCGTCCTCCGCGCCGTGAGAGCTCGGACCGCGGTGACCGTGGTCCTCGCGACCGCGACCGCGCACCGCGCGACCGCGCCCCTCGTGACAACGCCAGTGCCGCGCGACCCGCGCAGACCTCGGCGTTCGAGGCGGCCTTCGAGGCTGAACTGGCCGGTGAGATTGGCGACCTGGGTCCTGGCGGCCCGGCGCTCTCCGACGGTGAAGGTGGTGGGCGTCGCAGCCCGCGACCGCGTCGTCGATAGTTTTACGAAGCCCGTGCGGTACGGTCCCCGTGACTGTGCCGCACGGGCTTCGTTGCATTTCGTAGCGTGGAGCCAATGACGCTCGTCGCCCCCTCGCACGCAAAAAAATGGTGGCGACCACTTGATCGACTCGACCGCATCGCATTTCTTGCGATGCTCGTCGTGCCGACGTTGCTCTTCGTACTGCCCGCGCTCGCCGGGCACCCCGCGCTCTCGGGTGACAATCTGATTCAGAACTTTCCGCTTCGCGTACTGAGCGGACGTCAACTCGCGAGTGGCCATCTCCCGCTGTTCAACCCCTTCGCCAACTCCGGCACGCCATTGCTCGGTGGTCTCAACGCGGGGGCGCTCTACCCACTCACCTGGATCTTCGCCTTCGTGGCGCCCATCGCCGGGTGGGTCATCAACTGCATCGCCGTCTACGTCATCGCCGCGACGGGCATGTTCGCACTGCTTCGCTGGCACGGCGTCGCCACGAAGTCATCCTTCGCCGCGGCGATGACCTACGCGTACTCCGGCGCGATGATCGGTCAACTCGTGCACCTCGGTGTCGTGCAGGGCTTCGCGTTCATTCCTTGGACCGTACTGATTCTGCTGTCACTCTCTCGACGTCTCAGTCTCGAGTCCGCTGACACCTCGTGGCGTCGCTACGCACGTATCGCACTGCCGTGGGTCTGCGCGTACGGACTGCTCTGGGGCCTGACCTTTCTGACGGGCGAGCCGCGTGGGATTGCGGACATTGAACTGCTCTCACTGGTCGTCGCGCCCACGGTATTGATCCTGCGCTCCACGTACTGGATTGCGACGTGGCGTGCGCGCATCGTCTACGCCGTGACGCCCGGGGTCGGACTCGCGTGGGGCGTCGCCCTCGGTCTCGTGCAGCTCTTACCGGGCCAATCGTTCATTGGTTCGTCGCAACGATCCATCGTCACCTACGGATTCTTCGGTGCCGGATCACTCGTCGTTCGCTGGACCTCTTTGTTGTTCGTGCCTGACATCTTCGGCGGCAACGGCTCAGCGGGCCAACCCGGTTACTTCGCCCACTACAACCTCGCCGAAGTGACCGGCTACGTCGGTGTCCTCGCGCTCATGGCGACCTTCGCGTTCTTCACTCGAGTGTCGAGGCGCGGTTGGAAGGGCGCCGAACGCGATTTCGTCCTCTACGTCGTCATTCTCATCGTCGGCCTGTTCGCGACGTGGGGGAGTTTCACGCCGCTCGGTCATCTCTTTCGCCACATTCCCCTCTATGGCGACACGAGACTGCAGAGCCGAAACGTCATCGTCGTGGACTTCGCGATGACCATCTTGCTTGGATGGTGGCTCAACAAGATCGAACGTCGCCAGCTCGAAGAGGCCGGCATCGAGGGCGGGGCGAAGTGGGTGACGATGGCACCGGCACTGGCGATTGTCGCGTTCTGTGCGTCACTTTTCCTTTGGGGTCCCCAGATTGTCTCGTACCTCGGCGTCTTTCCCGAGCAAGAGGACCTGGCCCACGACATGCACCTCTCGTACGGTCTGCACCTCGTGATTGCGTTGATGGCCATCCTCGCCATTGTGCTCTGGCGTCGTCGGAAGAATCTGTTGCGAATCCTCTTCGGCGTGCTGTGCGTCGACGTCGTCGTCTTCCTCGTGCTCGCGGCGTCGGCGGTCATCGGCGGCAGCGGTCCGACGATCCCCTCGCGGACGTACGCCTCGTCGGTGCTGGGCACGAGTGGCCGCACCGCGCTCGTTGATCAAGGCGGAATGCACGCCAAGGCGTTCCAAATGCTCGGCGTGCCGAACATGAACGTCTTCACGAGACTTCCGAGCGTGCAGGGCTATGGATCACTGGAGTCAACGAACTACGACGACGCCACGGGCACGCACCCCCAGGCCGCGGTCGATCCCTGTCGACTGGCCGACGGAACCTTCACCCAGCTGCGACTCGCGACCATCGTCGTCTCCACGTCGAAGTTGGGTAACAACGTCAAGGTTCCAGTGCTCGCCGAGCCGAACTGCAAGTTGGCGACAGCAACGACACGGGCCGATCGATACTTCGGTCAGGTCTTGCACGTGCGAACCGTGACCGTGCACGGCCGCGGCGGACGTCCGGTCGCGACGGGACCGGTGACGTTCCATCTGCTGAGCGCGAACGGCGCCGTCCTTCAGTCGGACGTCGTAGAGAACGGCGCGAACGTCATGACCTTTAAAGTCGCCGCCGCGTCACCGAGCGCCGCCGGATTCGAACTTGACGCAACACATCTCGTCACGGTCGCGAGTGCGCTCGTCACCGAAACCAACGCGACACTACCGACGTACCGCTTCGACTCTCCATTCCAAGAGGCGCTCGACAGTCCCGAGTGGCGCTTGGTGAACACCATTGGAACCTTCTCCGTCTTCAAAGCGAACACGCTCAAGCCTTCGGATTGGTTGCGCCTGCCCACCAAGGGTGCGATCACCCACGTGCGCAACGCGGCCTGGGGTGACACGTGGGTCAGTCTGCACGCCACTGCCTCGGTCACGCTCGTGCGCAGCACGTCATATCTGCCCGGTTGGCGCGCGACCGCGCTCAACGTGACGACCGGCGAGAACACGTCACTTTCGGTGCAACGCAACGGTCTGATTCAACAGGTCGTTGTGCCGGCGGGCACTTGGGTGGTGCACTTCCATTACCACGCCCCCTACATCGAGTTGGGATTCAGCTCGTCGCTCGGCGGAGGCGCCCTCTTGATCGTCATCGTCTCGTATCTCTTCGCCGACGAACGCCGCAAGCGCAACGATAAGGTTCGGTCGTGAAAAGAGTCGCGATCAGTGGTGGCGCCGGACGGATGGGCCAAACACTTGCCGCAGGTCTGAGCGGACTCGGGCGATTCACCATTGTGACCCTCGTCGATGTTCAAGAACCCCGTGATCTCTTTGGCGCAACGTACGTGGCGTCATGGGACAGCGTGGACGCGAGCACCGTGGACGTGGTGATCGACTTCTCAACGCCTGAAGGTGTCGTCAGTTCCGCGGCGTGGTGCGCGCAGAATGGCGTCGCACTGGTCATTGGCACCACGGGACTGTCGTCCGAACAGAGAGCGCACGTCGATGCCGCGAGTACCAAGGTTGGCGTCGTTATTGCGGCGAACTACTCCGTGGGCGCGGTGCTCTCGGAGCGATTCGCGGCGATGGCCGCACCGTACTTCGACGTGGTCGAGATTATTGAACTTCACCATGACAAGAAGGCGGACGCGCCCTCGGGAACCTCGTTGGCCGCATCCAAAGCCATCGTTGCGGCGCGGACGGCGGCCGGCAAAGGACTGATCAGCGATCCAACAACGCGTCACACGCTCAAGGGAGCGCGGGGCGCGGAAGCTGATGGGGGCATCAAGATCCACTCCGTTCGCCTGCCCGGACTCGTCGCGCACCAAGAGATTCTCTTCGGGGGACCTGGCGAAGGGTTGATGATTCGCCATGACTCGTTCGATCGTGTCAGTTTCATTCAGGGCGTGGCGTTGGCTGCTGATGCTGTCGACGCATCGCCGCGTCTGATTGACGGTATTGACTCGCTCGTCGCCTGAGCACCCTTCGTCGCGCGTGTAACAGATTCGTCATTGGTTGTCATTGTTTGCGTGCGTAGGCTCGGGCGATGACGAGCGACGCCGCGCCCGAGCCGCGTAACGGCAATTTTGCCGCACTCCGGGAACGCGACTTCGCGCTGCTCTGGTCGGGCCAAAGTGTCTCATCGGTGGGGGACGGCATCTTCACGGTCGCCCTGGCCCTCGAAGCGCTGCACTTGACGCACCGACCGTCCGGGTTCGCTCTGGTCATTGCGGCTCGGATGGTTCCGACGATCTTGTTGATTCTCGTGAGTGGCGTGGTGGTTGATCGGGTGTCTCGACAGTTGGCGATGCTGGTGTCGGACGTTGCGCGCGCCTTCGCGGTTGCCTGTATTGCCGTGTTGGTGGGGACCGGACGAATTCGACTCTGGGAACTCGTCGTCATGTCGGTCGTTTTCGGGATCGCCGACTCCTTCTTCGGGCCGGCGTCCAATGCCGTCATGCCCGAACTCCTGCCGAGCGATCTCATTGTGCAGGGCAACGCGCTGAATTCAACGAGCCAACAGTTGGCGAGCGGTTTCATAGGTCCGGGACTCGGAGGCGCAATCGTGGGTGCCGTCGGCACCGCATGGACCTTTGGCATCGACGCCGCGAGTTTTCTTGTGAGTGCCGTGTCGCTGGCGTTGATGCATCGATCGCCACGAACTGCGTCGACGAAAACGTCGTTTCTCGATGACGCGCGTGAAGGCATTCGTTACGTCCGCGCGGAACGGTGGCTGTGGATCACACTCGTCGCCGCCGGCGTTGCGAACTTCTTTGGTTACGCCCCGATTGGACTGCTCGTTCCGTTACTCGTCCGCGAGGTGCTGCACGCCTCCGCCTTTGAGCTGGGCCTCGTCTTCGCCGCCGGCGGTTTCGGTGGCGTGATCGCCTCGCTCATCGCGGGCCGACTGGGCACGCCCAAGCACCAGATCGTCGTGATGTGGTGCGCGTATGGCGTGGCCGTCGTGCCGGTCTGCGCCCTGGCGCTCAGTCCCAACGTGTGGTTCGCGGGGCTCTGCGTCGTGGGCGAAGTCGGCCTGATCATCTACGGCGACGTTTTGTTCTTTTCAATGCTGCAACAACTGGTTCCTCAACAGTTGCTCGGTCGCGTCTCGTCGGTCCTCTATCTCATGGCGGTGGGGCTCATGCCGCTCGGGACCCTGGTCGCCGGCGTCGTCGCTTCGTACATTGGAATTCGCACGACGCTCTTTCTGGGCGGCCTGCTTTCCTGCTCCACGACCCTGGTGCTCCTCTTCCCCGATGTGCGCGACCCCGAAGTGCTGCGAACCCTCGCGCCGGAGCAACGCACCTAGCGTCCAGACTTCATTCAGGTTTCTCTTTGGTGGCGACTGGTAACTTCGGTATATGACCTCTCCACGTTTCGGTCGCGTCCTCACCGCAATGGTGACGCCATTCAAACCAGACGGTTCCATCAATTTCGACGTCGCGATCGAGCTTGCTGAGGAGCTCGTACGTGAAGGAAGTGACGGACTCGTCATCGCTGGTTCGACCGGCGAGGGGGCTTCCCTCAGTGCCAAGGAGAAGTTGGAGCTCTTCGCGTGCATTGCGGGCGCGGTGGAAGTCCCGGTGCTCGCCGGGTCCACGTCATCGAACACCGCCGACTCGGTGGAACTCACGTCCCAGGTCATTACCACGGGCTGCGCCGGCGTACTCGTCACGACCCCGGCGTACGTGCGACCGAGTCAAAAGGGCATCGCGGAGCACTTTGGCGCCATTGCCCAAAGTACGGAGCTGCCCATCATGCTCTACGACATCCCCGCTCGCACCGGTCGAAAGATCGCCGCCGACACGACGATTGAGTTGGTGCAGCGACACAAGAACATCGTCGCCATGAAGGACGCCTCGGGCGACTTCGTGTCGGCCGCGCACTACAAGGCGGTGCTCGGTGACGCGATCGACCTCTACAGCGGCGACGACGCCGCTGTGCTGCCCTTTATGGCCATCGGAGCGGTCGGGCTCGTGTCGGTCGCGGCACACTGGGCGGCCCATGAGTTCGCCGGGCTCGTGTCGAGCGTCGTAGCGGGTGACTGGGCCACGGCGCGCGCCTTCAATGAGTCGCTCGCCGCGAGTTACGCCTTCGAGGGCACCGACCAGTATCCGAACCCGATGCCCTCCAAGGCGGCAATGCGCTACCTCGGTTTCAACGTCGGACAGTGTCGTCCGCCGCACTGCGCGAGTGACGCCGTGCTGGACGGCGAAGCGGCCCGCGTCGTGGCCGCGCTTCGAGCAACGCGTGGCTAAGGACTCCGTTCGCGTCACCTTCCTTGGCGGTCTCGGCGAGATTGGTCGAAACTGCGCGGCGATTGAACAGGATAGGCGCATTGTCGTCGTCGACGCGGGCCTCATGTTCCCCGAGCCCAATATGTACGGCGTCGACCTGATCCTGCCGGACTTTCGCTGGCTCATTGAGCGCAAGGACCGCGTCGACGCCATTGTGTTGACCCACGGTCACGAGGACCACACCGGTGCGCTGCGCTACCTGGTGAAGGACATCAACGTACCGATCTATGGCTCGGGGCTGACGCTCGGCTTCGCCCGACACCGTCTCACCGAGGCGAAAGTTGCCAAAGACCTGACCTTCATAGAGGTATCGGACGGCGAGCGGCGTAAGATCGGTCCCTTCGACGTTGAGTTCATCCCCGTCACCCACTCAGTGCCGAGCGCGATGGCGCTGGCCTTCCGCACCCACGCCGGCATTCTCGTGCACTCGGGCGACTTCAAACTCGACCTGACGCCCATTGACGGTCGGCGCACCGACATTTCGCGACTGGCGGCGCTCGGTGACGAAGGCGTGGCCCTGCTGCTCGCCGATTCAACGAACGCCGAGGAGCCGGGCTTCACGGCGTCGGAGCGTTCGGTCGGCGGCGCACTTCGCCGACTGTTCCTCGAGCGTCCTGAGCGGCGCATGGTCGTGGCCTGCTTCGCGAGTCATATTCACCGCGTCCAGCAGATCATCGACGTCGCGCTCGAGCAGCACCGCAAGATCGTTCTCATGGGTCGTTCAATGGAGGCGAACGTCAAGCTCGCTCGCAAGCTCAACCTTCTGCACGTCGACGCGGCCCACCTCATCGACATCGAGAACATCGATCGCTATCCGCCCGGCGAAGTCTGCGTCATCTGCACGGGCAGCCAGGGCGAGCCGCTCGCGGCGCTCTCGAAGTTGTCGCGAGGCGACGCACGTTTCTTGAAGGTCGGAGCGGACGATACGGTCATTCTCAGCTCCCACCCGATTCCGGGCAACGAATGGACGGTGGGACGCGTCATTGACGATCTGCATCGCGCGGCCGCCGAGGTGATCCATTCGGGCAATGAGCCGGTCCACGCCTCGGGTCACGCGCGTCAGGGAGAGTTGCGCACGTTCCACCAACTTCTTCGACCAAAGAACTTCGTGCCGGTGCACGGTGAGTACCGGCACATGGTCCATCACGCCGAACTGGCGCACTCCATGGGGTTGAGCCCCAAGCACGTCTTGATCTGTGAAGACGGCGACCAGATCGAAGTCAACAAGACCGGCATCAAGCGCTTGGGTCAGGTGCCCGCTGGCTTTCACTACATCGACGGCAGCGCCGGTGACCTCGATGAGCGCCCGCTCGAGGAGCGCCGCATGCTGGCGGAGTTCGGTGTCTTGATGATCTCGGCCGGCATCGATAAGGACACTGGCACGATGTTGCAACCCGTTCGACTCACGGCGCGCGGCTGGTTCGAAGGCGATCAGGACCGCAGCGTCATTGAGTCGGTGACCAACGAGGTACGGACCGCACTCGAGGCGTCCTTGCGCGACGGCGCGCGCGACGAGGATGCGCTCAATAAGGTGGCGCAGCGCGCGGCCGGGCGACTTCTCGGCCAGAAGTATCGGCGACAGCCCGTACTGCTCACCGCGATCGTAGTTCTCTAGTCTTCTGACTTGTCCGGTTCGCCGTGATCGGCGTTATCGCGACCGACGCGCCAAAACGGCTTCACGCTGATCTCTTNNGCCAGACCGCTCAGTAGTCCCGAGGGATCGTCCTTGGATCGCCCCATTCGGTCAACGAAGATCCCCGTGATACCAATGCCCTCGTCGAAGGTCGCGGTGAGGGCGTCGTCGGCCTGATCGATTTCGACGATGAAGATCGCGCGTCCCGGGGCCTCGATGCTTTGGGCTAGGCGGTAGGCAGAGCCAAGAATCGTGATGTCGCCCACGAAGAGATGCCAGTCGGCCATCGGGTCGAGCACCACCTTGCCACGGGGACCAATGACGTCCATCTCGTCGCCGGGGGACACCTCTTTGGCCCACGCGCTGCCGACGCCATCGTGGGCGATGGTGATCCACAAGGAGAACTGGTCGAGGTCCGCGTCGACGCCGCGAACGCTGTAGCGGCGCCGCACCATTCGGCCGGCGTCGTTGGTGAATTGGACCATGACGTCATTGCCGGGCACGCCCGCCAGCAGTGGTGCCTGGCCGGCGAGGACGACCTCGTGGATCGAGGAACTGAGCTGCGTCGAGGAAACCACGGTGCACACAGCGGCGGTGGCGTTGAGTCGTTGCGCCAGTTCAACGGAGGAATCGTGGGGGGTTGATGTCACCGAAACACCATACGGGGATTGGCACGGAAAACGAACAAACCTTCGATAGCGTTGAGTGTTGTGGTACAAGCGCGACACAAGAAAAAGCCGGTAAAGAAGACGGCGAAGGGTCGGGCCTCGAGGGAACCGAGTGTCTGGGAGCGTCACGCCCGTGACCTCTGGATCTTGTTGTTAATCGTCATCGGAGCCTTCGCGCTGCTCGCCGAAGGCGGCGCCCTCGGACCGGTTGGTCGAGTCATCTCTAAGGGCCTCGCGATTGCCCTCGGCGTCGGACGCTTCGCGCTACCGATCATGCTGCTGGGTCTCGGGGTCGCGTTGGTCGTTGGTCGAATTGACGTGGACCGCAATCGCGTCACTTGGGGCATCGCGCTGGGCCTCATCAGTATCTGCGGGATTGGTGACCTCGCCGGGGGCCGACCGAACATTCACGCCACGACGAAAGCCTTCGCTCACGCCGGCGGCTGGCTGGGCTCGGCGGTGGGCGGGGGACTCGACAAGGTGATCGGCATCGCCGGCGCGACCGTCGTGCTGTTGGCACTCCTGCTGGTCGCGCTCATGGTGAGTACCGGAATCGGACTTCGCGCGCTGTACCAAGGAGCGGTGGCCACTGTTCGCTTCGTGGGATCACACCTCGCCCACTGGTGGTCGGTGCGTGAACGACCCGAGCGCGAGGAAGTCGAAGAAGAGGATGCGCCAGACGTCATNNGAGTACGAAGAGGAGTACGAAGAAGAGGAAGAAGAGGAAGAAGAGTCAACGAGTCGTACCCCGTACGTTGCGGCGATGGAGAGTGACTGGGAGTTACCGCCCTCATCGTTGCTCATTCGAACCAAGGAACTCAAGCAAGACCGCGGCGCGATTGAAGAGCTTGGCGGTGAGCTCGTGGAAGCCCTCGCGGCACACGGAGTCGAGACCACGCTGGTCGGCTTCACCATCGGACCAACCGTCACTCGCTACGAACTCGAGCTCGGTCCCGGCGTGCGGGTTTCGAGCGTCACCTCTCTCCATAGGGACATCGCCTACGCCATGGCTTCACCCGAGGTGCGAATCCTCGCGCCCATCCCCGGGCGATCGGCCATCGGCGTCGAGGTGCCGAACCGACAGCGTTCGCTCGTGGCACTGGGTGACCTCTTGGCGTCGGCCGAGGCCGAAGGGGCGATACATCCGCTCGACGTGCCCATCGGGCGCGACATCTCGGGCAAAACGACGGTGGTCAACCTCGGCGAGATGCCGCACGTGCTCATCTCGGGCGCGACCGGCGCGGGGAAGAGTTCGCTCATCAACTCAATCGTGACGTCGCTCGTCATGCGCGCGACGCCCGACACGTTGCGGCTGATGCTGGTTGACCCCAAACGAGTGGAAATGGGCCAGTACAACGACCTGCCGCACTTGCTCTCACCGGTGGTCGTTGACCCGAAGAAGGCCGCGGGCATGTTGGCCTGGGCGGTGAAGGAGATGGAGCGACGATACGGCCTGCTGGCGGAGAGCGGCGCACGCGACATTACGAGCTACCAGCAGATGATCGCCCGAGGAGAACTCGAACCCGAAGAGAGCGACGAAGAGGTCATCGCCGAGATTTTCGAGCGAACGACCGGCCTCGCGTCGGACGTCACCGCACCACCGGGTGCGGAACACCTGCCGTACATCGTCATCGTCGTTGACGAGTTGAACGACCTCATGATGGTTGCGGCGCGCGACGTTGAAGAGTCCGTGGTGCGCATTGCCCAGATGGCGAGGGCGGTCGGAATTCACCTCGTGCTCGCGACGCAGCGCCCCAGCGTCGACGTCATCACCGGTGTCATCAAAGCCAATATTCCAAGCCGCATCGCCTTCGCTGTTTCGTCGCTCGCGGACAGTCGGGTCATCCTTGATCAGGCCGGAGCGGAACGTCTGATTGGCAAGGGCGACATGTTGCTCTTGACCGCGTCGTCGAACGTCGCGCGACGACTGCAGGCGCCCTGGGTCTCCGAGGACGAGGTACACCGCGTGGTGGAGGCGTGGCGCCGCCAGGGCGGGCGCCGTGAGAACGTCATCGCGCTCGATGTGCCGAGCGGTCGCGGCGGATCGTCGGGCGGATCCAACGACGATGACGACGTGGTTTTGGCCCAGGCGCGCGAACTGGTGATCCGCACCCAGTCCGGTTCGACCTCAATGCTGCAGCGCAAGCTCCGCGTTGGCTTCGCGCGCGCCGGTCGTTTGATGGACGAACTCGAGCAAGAGGGCGTGGTCGCCCCCGGCGACGGCAGCAAGGCCCGCAAGGTGCTGGTGACCCTCGAAGAGTACGACGAACAGACTTCGCTGTAGCAGTGAGTACGAACAACCGGCGCCCGACCCGTCGCGGCATCGTCACGCGGTTGTTCTCGATGCTGCTCGGGCTCGTCATCGCGGCGGCAATTGTCCTGTCGTTGCAACTGCCGTTCGCTCACGAGCGAGCGACCTATCGATTCACCGTTCGAACACCGGTCGCAACGGGCGTCGCCCAACCACTGGCGTGGCCAATTATGGGGAGCGCTGCCATCGACATCCCCGCACTCGGGGTGACTCGAAGCTGGCACAACAGTGTCGTCCCCATTGCGAGTCTTACAAAGTTGATGACGGCGTACGTCGTACTGAAGAGGTTTCCACTCGCGCTCGGCGGGACGGGCCCGTGCATCACGGTCACCAACGACCAGGTCCTCGACTACGAGCAGGAGAAGACGGCTGACGAGTCGGCGGTGATCGTTGAAGAAGGCGAACCGCTGTGTGAGATCACGCTGCTCGATGGAATGCTCGTGCACTCAGCCGCCAACTACGCGGACATCCTCGAGATGATGGTGTCCGCGTCACCCGCGGACTTCGTCTCGCTGATGAATCGCACCGCCGCGTCACTCGGACTGCGCCACACGCACTACGGCGACGACGCCGGGATCTCTGACGACTCCGTATCGACCGCACTTGATCAGGCCAAGCTCGCGGCCCTCTTGATGAAATCACCGCTCGTACGCTCGATCGTGGCCCAGACCAGCGTTGACCTTCCGGTCTCGGGCTACGAGAACTCCTTTACGCCCTTGGTGGGCACGGACCACGTTGTCGGTATCAAGTCCGGCCGCACGAGCGCGGCCGGAGGGTGCGACATTTTGGCCCTCGCCTTTCGTCAAGGCGGCCGTGAACGAATTGTCTACGCCGTGGTGCTTGGACAACAGGGCGGTGACCTCATAGGGCCCGCGGGGAATGCGGCGCTCGTCCTCGCCCAGTCGGCCCTCGACCTTCGCTTCGTGCATACGTTCGCCAAGGGCACCGTGCTCGGGTACGTCGGCTTCAATCACCACGACGTGCCCTTTGCGCTCGCGCGCACGAGTCACCTCTACGTGTGGGGAGATCCCAGTGGTCCGGTCGTCAGGTGGCGTATGCGAACGCTCACCACGTCGGTTCGTCGAGGCGAAGTGGTCGGATGGCTGCTCGTGAGTGGTGTGTCGCGCCCGCTGGCGCTCGTGGCTCAGCGCTCGGTCGCCCAGCCGACGCTCTGGAAACGAATAACGTAATTCAATGATCGCGCGCGTTCCCGCCAGCTCCGCCAACCTCGGCCCGGGCTTTGACACGCTCGCCGTCGCGCTCGCGCTCTACCTTGAGGTCAGCATCGAACTGGCCGATTCGTTCTCAATCACCAGCGAGGGCTGTGGCGCCGGACTCTTCGACGACGAGCGAAATCTCGGTGCGACCGTCGCCGCGTCGGTGCTCGGTCATACCAACTTCACCATGCACGTGAACTCCGAGATCCCTCTGTCGCGAGGTCTCGGTTCATCTTCCGCACTCGCCGTCGCCGCGGCGGTCGCGGCCGGCGCGGCGGACCCACTCGCCATTGGCACCAAGGTCGATGGTCACGCGGAGAATGCGGCGGCGTCCTTGCTGGGCGGTCTCGTCACCGCCAGCGTGCACGAACGCGACGGCATTGTGGCCCGAGCACTCGCGCTCGATGATGAGTGGCGATTTGTCGTGGTGGTTCCGGATGAGGAGTTGGCGACATCAGATGCTCGACGCGTCTTGCCGGCCCAGGTCCCTTTCGCTGACGCCGTGCGGAATCTAAACGCCATGGGTCTGCTGTTGTCGGGGCTCGCCAATCACAACGACTTCGTCGCGTCCGCCATGGACGACTACCTCCACCAGCCCTATCGAATGAGTCTGTTGCCCTTCGCCAAGCCGCTGCTCGACAGACTTCTCGAATGTGGAGCATCGGGGTCGTGTTGGTCGGGGGCCGGATCGTCAATGTTGGGTCTGGTGACGAGTGATCTCGCGAACGATGTCGCGCAAGGTGCATCATCCTTTCTGAACGACCAAGGCGTCGCCGGCACCGTGCTGGTCCTCGAAGCGGACCGCACGGGCCTGGTGACGAGTTGAACGAGGCACTGAAGAACCCTCGGGGACAGGCCATCGGTGGCGTGGGCTACATGCTGCTCGGCGCATCGCTCATCCAGTGGTCCGCCGCCCTCGTCACACACGTGTTTGGACAGATCGGGCCGTCGGCGACGAGCGCGTGGCGATTTCTACTCGGTGCGATCGTCCTCATGGCCTTCACGAGGCCGAACCTTCGACGTTGGACCAAGCAACAGTGGCTCGGCGCGTTGGCGCTGGGCGTCTCGGTTGCCTTCATGAATCAGTGCTTCTATCAAGCGATTGCGAGGATTCCTCTGGGCGCGGCCGTCGCCATTGAGTATCTCGGACCGTTCATGGTCTCAGCGCTCGGCAAGCGCTCGACTCGACACTTCGCCTTCGTTCTCCTCGCCGGACTCGGCGTGCTCGCAATCGCGCGACCCGGCGCGGGCCTCAATGCCACGGGGATCCTCTTCGCCGCTGGCTCGGGACTCGGGTGGGCGTCGTACGTGTTCGCCGCGCACCGAGTCGGGGGACAGGCCGAAGGATTCGGTGGACTCGCGGTCTCCATGTCAATCGGCGCGGTATTGACGCTCCCGATGTCGATTGGTTCGTCGGCGTTCGTCCTCAGCCATCCGACCACGCTGGCGCGCTTGGGAATCGTTGCGGTGATGTCAATCGTGCTCGGATTCGCGTGCGAGTTGCAGGCCCTTCGCCGACTCAAGCCCTCGACAGCCGGGGTGCTCTTCGCCCTCGACCCGGCCATCGCGTTCGTGATTGGGCTGATCGTCCTGAGCCAGAGCGTGCATCCGTGGGACCTGGTCGGAATGGTCTGTGTGGTCATTGCGGGCGCCGGTGTCACCTACGACGCGGCCAACGCCGCGCCGACCCTCGTTCAGTAGGCTTTTAGGCGTGGCGACGCCCAAAACCTTCTCTATTCGGACCTTCGGGTGCCAGATGAACGNNACGAGCACGACTCCGAGCGGCTCGCGGGCCTCATGGTGGCGAACGGCATGGTCCCCGCCGAGCACGAATCCGACGCGGACGTTGTCATCTTCAACACCTGCACGATTCGTGAGAACGCCGATCTGAAGCTCTACAGCGCGCTCGGTCAGATGAAGGCCCTGAAGGAAGCCCGACCCGAGATGCAGATCGCTGTCGGAGGCTGCATGGCCCAGAAGGATCGCGGCCAAATCCTCGAACGGGCCAACTGGGTCGACGTTGTCTTTGGCACCCACAACCTCGCGGCCGCGCCGCGCTTGCTCGAGCGCTCGAGGAAAGAGGGTCCGGTCGTTGAAATCCTCGACGCGCCCGACCCCGAGGCCAACCGCGACATGGCGCCGGCCCTGTACGCGGTGCGCGAACTTCCCTTCGCTGCGTGGATCACGATTCAGACGGGCTGTGACAATACCTGCGCCTACTGCATCGTTCCCGCGGTGCGCGGCGGCGAGATCAGTCGGCCCTTCGACGACCTTTTGATTGAGGCCGAGATGCTGGCAGTGGCTGGCGTCACCGAGATCACCGTCCTCGGCCAGAACGTTAACTCCTACGGGCGAGATATCACCCATCGCCGGCCGCTTTTCGCCGAGCTACTGCGGGCGCTCGGACGAGTCGACGGCATCGAACGGATCCGCTTTACGAGCCCGCACCCGAAGGACCTTCGCCCCGAGACGATTGCGGCGATGGCCGAGACGCCTGCCGTCTGTCCGCAGTTGCACCTGCCGCTGCAATCGGGGTCGAACCGAGTTCTAAAGGCCATGCGCCGCGGTTACAGCGTTGAACGCTACATGGAGAAACTGCGTCGAGCGAGGCTTGATATTGACGATCTCGCGGTAACGACCGATCTCATCGTCGGATTTCCCGGTGAGAGCGACGAGGAGTTCGACGAGACCCTTGAGGTGGTCGCGGCCTGTGCGTTCGACTCCGCCTACACCTTCATCTTTTCGCCGCGAGAAGGGACGCGTGGCGCCACGATGGTAAGCCAATTCATCCCCGACGACGTGATCAAAGCCCGTTTCGAGCGTTTGAAGGAGGTCCTCGACCGTTCGGCGCTCCGCAAGCACGAGGCGAGAGCTGGCCGCCGCGAAGAGGTGCTCGTCGAGGGACCATCACGTCGTAACGAGCTGATGCTGTCGGGCCGCACCCGCCAGGGAAAGCTGATCCACTTTCCAGTGGGCGACGAAGCGTTGCGCGCCGGTTCGCTCGTGATGGTTAACGTAACCCACGGCGCGCCGTATCACTTGCTCGGTGAGTACGTCTCGACGGTGCGCGCCCCCCGACACAAGGTGCGTATTCCGCTCGTAAGTTCGTGACCCGCCACGTGGCGGCGGCGTTGGTTGGACCGACCGCGTCGGGTAAGTCGGCGGTGGCGCACCAGGTGGCGTTCGAGAGCAATGACCAGGTCGAACTGCTGTGCGTCGACGCAATGACGGTGTATCGCGGCATGGACCTCGCGACGGCGAAACCCACCTGGTCCGAGCGCAGCGATGTCAGCTACCACCTCCTCGATCTGGTCGATCCGAGTGAGGAGTTCACGGTCGCCCAGTTTCAGAGCGCCGCGCGCGTTGCCGCGAACGACGTCTGGGACGCCGGGCACGCCGTGCTCTACGTCGGCGGCACCGGACTCTACGGACGCGCGGTCCTCGACGACCTGACTCTTCCCGGCCAGTACCCCGAGGTTCGAGCGGCGCTCGACGAGAGGGCGAGGGACGACCTCGCGGGCCTCTACGCCGAACTCGAGTCGCTCGACCCGCTGGCCGCCAGTCGGATGGAGCCAACCAACGAGCGCCGGATTGTTCGCGCGCTCGAAGTCACCCTCGGGTCCGAGCGAGCCTTCTCTTCCTACGGCGAGGGCCTCGTGCACTACGGACCGGTCCGCGTCGTCCAAGTGGCCCTCCAGAGCGACTTCGAACAACTCGATGTACGCATTGCCAGCCGTTTTCACGCCTGGATGGAGGAGGGCCTTCTCGACGAGGTGACGGCACTGGCCTCGACGCCCGGCGGGATGAGTAGAACGGCGCGCCAGGCCGTCGGGTACCGCGAACTCTTGCGACACGTCGAAGACGGCGTCGATCTCGACCAGTGTGTCCACGACGCCATCATTGCGAGCCGTCGATTGGCCCGTCGACAACGCTCGTGGTTCCTGCGCGATCCGCGAATCGAATGGTTCGACGACCCGTCGAAGGCGCGCGCACGCCTCAATGACGTGCTGAATGGTCCCGACGGCTTCGTGCGAGACTAGACAGCGATGGCTTTGCGATCTCTCCAGAAATGGCACGGCGCGGGGAACGATTTCCTCGTGGAAGTGAGTGAACACGGACTTGCGCCGTGGTGGGACGCGGAACGCGCCAAGGCGGTCTGCGACCGAACGACGGGCGTGGGGGCCGACGGTCTCTTGCTGGCAACCATCGGCTCTGAAGTCCACATGGTCCTCTACAACGCCGACGGCTCGCAGGCGGAGATGTCGGGCAACGGCATTCGTTGTCTCGCTGCGGCGATCCGTCGTACGACTGACGGGACCTGGGACACGCTCGACATCGAGACGGTGACGGGTACCCGCACGGTGACCCTCAAAATGGCAGACACCTCCGGCTACGGCAGTGTCGCCATGGGCGCGGTGACCTTCGGTGAGATCCTTTCGGGCACGCTCGGTGTCGCGTACGTCGGGAACCCGCACGTGGTCGTGCGCGATGACCCGAAATGGACCGACGCCATGCGCGAAGAGTTGGCCGAAGACCTCTCGAGTCAGATGGATGGCGCCAACGTCGAGTTCCTGACCGTCGAAAGCGACGACCATCTGAGCATTGCGGTTATCGAACGCGGCGTTGGTTGGACCCAGGCGTGTGGGACCGGTTCGTGCGCTGTGGTCGCGGTCGCGCACCGCGAGGGAATGTGTGGCATCGACGTGACGGTCGACAACCCCGGCGGCGCGCTGCACGTCACGCTCGATGGGGATGAAGCGACCCTGAGTGGCCCGGTGCAGTTCGTGGCGAATGTGGAGTGGCTCGAAGCGTGACGTATATACCCAGCACTCTCATTGATCGCACGTTTCGCGAAAAAATCGTGTTGGTCGGAGTTCAGTTTCCTGGCGTCAGCGAAGACGAACTCCAGTACCAACTCGACGAACTCGCGCTGCTCGTCGACACCGCGGGCGCTGACGTCGTGGCGCGTGTCGTGCAACGACGCGACTCGCCCGACCCCGCGACGTTCCTCGGATCTGGCAAAGTGCAGGAACTACGCGAGATCTGTCTCGCACTCGACTCGGATACCGTGGTCTTCGAACACAATCTTTCGCCGGCGCAACAGCGCAACCTAGAGAAGATCCTCGGGCGAACCGCGATTGACCGCACCGCGGTGATCCTCGACATCTTCGCCCAGAACGCGCGCACCCCCGAGGGTAAGGCGCAGGTTGAGCTGGCTCTCTTGCAGTACCGGTTGCCACGACTTCGTCGAGCGGGCGGGTCGCTCTCGCAGCAGGCCGGTGGTATCGGGACCAGGGGACCGGGCGAAACACAACTCGAAACCGACCGTCGTCGTCTCGTCAATCGCATTCACGCCATCCGTCGCGAGCTCAAGGAGATTGACCGCACGCGCACGGTGCAACGTCAAGGTCGTGCCCGCGGTCGTCACCGCGAAGTGACGTTCGTCGGGTACACCAACGCCGGCAAGTCATCCATGCTCAACGCCATCACCGACGCGGGCGTCGTCACCGAGGACCGTCTCTTCGTCACCCTCGATCCCCGCACGCGCCAACGCCAACTTCCCGGCGGCGAAACGGTGTTGTTCACGGACACCGTGGGGTTCATCTCGAATCTGCCCCACGACCTCGTCGAGGCGTTCATGTCAACGCTGAAGTCGGTGCAACTAGCCGACCTGTTAGTCCACGTCGTCGACGGCGCGAACGACCACGCCGAGGAGCAGATCGCCGCGGTCCGTGAGGTACTGCGCGAGATTGACGCCGATACCGTGCCCGAGCTACTCGTGTTCAATAAGGCTGACGTACCGGGCTCGCGAGCCCGCGAGTTGGCCGCTCTGCACGAGGGGAGTGTCTGGGTTTCGGCATTGACGCACGAGAACCTCGAGGCGGCCATTTCAAAGATCGGCGACCGCCTACGCACGAATGACCGAATCGTCACCTTGCACCTGCCGCTCGACCGCGGTGACCTCATTGCCGCGGCCCACCGCGAAGGAGAGGTGGTCGATACCTCGGTCACTGACGACAGTGTCGTGGTGCGCGTCATGCTTGATTCGGTCGGCGCGGCGCACTTTCGTGAGTGGCGGGTGCCGGCGTGAGTTTCTCTCCGCCGCCCTATCCCTACGAGCGCCTCGACGTCCTGAAGAAGTTGGCCGATACCCACGATGGTGGGCCTATTGACTGCTCGATTGGCACGCCCGTCGATGCCCCTCCGGCCGCGGTGCTCGAGGAGTTGGCCAAGGGTACGGGCGCTCGTGGGTACCCGACCTCGCAAGGCTCGCCGGAGTATCGAGCGTCGGTCGCCGCGTGGATGAATCGCCGTTTCGGGCTCTCGCTTTCGAGCAACGACCTCGCGGCCTGCATTGGAACCAAGGAGTTCGTGGGCAACGTGGCCGGTTACCTGCATCTTCGTTCTCCCGAACGCGACACGGTCCTCTATCCCTCAATCAGTTACCCGACGTACGCCATGGGCGCGACGTTGAGTGGTCTGCGATCGGTACCGGTTGCGATAACGAACGGAAAACTGGACCTCGACGCCATCGATCCCAATGACGCGGAGCGCGCACTCGTGCTGTGGGCGAACTCACCTTCCAATCCCACGGGTCTCCTCGACGACCTTGAGCGCGCGGCATCCTGGGGTCGTCAGCGCGGGGTGCCGGTCGTCAGTGACGAGTGCTACGCCGAGTTCACCTGGGCCGGCCGGCCACGTTCAATCCTCGAGCACGGACTCGACGGTGTACTGGCGCTGCACTCAATCTCCAAGCGATCCAACCTGGCCGGACTACGAGCCGGCTTCTACGCCGGCGACGAAACACTCGTGTCGTATCTGCGCTCGGTGCGCCAACACGCCGGCTTTATGGTCGCCGCCCCCGTGCAGGCGGCAGTCGCGGTGGCGTACAACGATGACGAACACGTCAACGCGCAACGCGAGCGCTACCGCTCGCGTCTCACGATGATGTCGGAGGCACTGCGCAGCGTCGGCGTCGACGCGCCAATGCCCGAAGGTGCGTTCTACCTGTGGTGCTCGAAGTCGGGCATGGACGGTTGGGAGTTGGCGGCGTTGTTGGCCGAGAAATGCGCACTGGTCGTGAGTCCGGGTGAACTCTACGGTGACGACGGCGCGAACTTCGTACGGATTGCCATGGTGCAGCCCGATGAGCGCCTCGAGTTGGCGGCCGAGCGTCTCCGAGCCAGTTGACCACTCGCCAGTAGATTGGCATTATGAGTGATCTCGAAACGCGCATCGTGCAGTGGTACGACGACGTCGCGTCCATGACACCTGAAAACCTGGAGGCTCGACGCGACGTCGAGCTCGTCATCACCAAACTCGACGACGGACAACTCCGTGTCGCCCAGATCGACGCACACGGTGACGTCATCGTGCACGAATGGGTGAAGAAGGCCATTCTCCTCCTGTTTCGCTTGCGCGGTATGGAAAGGTTCGACGTCGGACCGTTCGAATACTTGGACAAGCTTGAACTGAAGCGCGACTACGAGCGGCGTGGAGTGCGCGTCGTTCCTGGCGCGTCGGCCCGACGAGGGAGTTTCCTCAGCCCCGGCGTGATCTTGATGCCGAGTTACGTGAACATTGGCGCGTGGGTCGGGCCCAACACCATGGTCGATACCTGGGCGACCGTGGGTAGCTGCGCCCAGATCGGCGCCAACGTGCATCTCTCGGGCGGCGTCGGCATCGGTGGCGTCCTGGAACCGGCGAACGCGGTACCGGTCGTGATCGAGGACGACGCCTTCATTGGGAGTCGCTGCATGGTGGTCGAGGGCGCACGCGTCGGTCGCGGCGCAATCCTAGGGGCGGGCACCATCCTCAATCCTTCAATCCCCGTGATCGATGCGCAGACCGGTGAAGAAGTCTCGCGTGGTTACGTGCCCGACTACTGCGTCGCAGTCTCCGCGACTCGACGCCGCGAGTTTGCCGGTGGAGAGTTCTTCTTGCCGTGCGTCTTGATCATTCGACGCATGAGTGAGGGCGAGCGGCACAACAAGGTTGCCCTCAACGCCATACTTCGTGAGCACGGGGTCTCCACGTGAGTCGACTCGACGACGCCTTCGTGCTCGTTGCCATTGACTCGGTGAGCCGCAATGAAGCGGCGATTGCTCATCACGTCGCTGAGGTCCTGCAGCGAAATCCGGCGCTTGACGTCGAACGAATTGGTGACAACGTCATCGCGCGAACTACGGGTCACCATTCGACGCGCCTGCTCGTCGCCGGACACCTCGACACCGTGCCCGGTGCCGCGAGTGAAGCGAAAATCGTGGGCGACCAACTCCATGGGGTGGGCGCGTGTGACATGAAGGGTTCGCTCGCGGTGATGTTGGAACTCGCGTCGGACCCAACGCCGCGATCCGTGGAAGTGACGTGGGTCTTCTACGCCCGCGAGGAGATCTCGCGGCGCGAGTCCGGTCTCATAGAGATTGCCGAACTACGTCCTGAGCTGCTCGACTGCGATGCGGCGGTACTGGGCGAACCAACAGCCGGACACGTCGAAGCCGGCTGTCAGGGAACGCTTCGAGTGTTGGTTGAGATGAGCGGGGAGCGAGCGCATACTTCGCGGCCGTACACCGGTCGAAACGCCATTCACAGGCTGGGCAACGTCATCATGAAGGTGGCCAGTTATGAACCCCGCACCGTGAGAATCGATGGGCTCGACTTCGTCGAACAGTTGCAGGTGGTCGATGTGGATGGGGGAGTGGCCCCCAATGTCGTACCCGACCGCGCGAGTTGCACGCTGAACCATCGCGTGGCCCCCGATCGGACGAAGGAAGAGGCCGAGGCGTGGCTTGTTTCATTCTTGAGTGACGTTATCGATGCTGGCGACCGCGTGAGTGCCGTCGATTGGGCGCCATCAGCTGCACCGCTTCTCACGAACGAACGACTGGCGGCACTGGCTTCGCTCACGAAGGTGCCGGCCAAAGGCAAACTCGGATGGACTGACGTGGCGACCTTCGCTGAGATGAAGATCCCCGCGACCAATTTTGGTGCGGGCGATCCAGAACTGGCGCATCGAAGTGATGAGTTCGTAACGCTCGCGCAGTTGGACGAGTTTGCCAACGTACTGAGAGCATGGCTCAAGTAACGGCACAGCGAAGGTCGGTGCCAAAAACGTACGATGCAGCCATGTTTGAGACTGACGAGGGCGAAGCCCTGGTCGCGACCGATCGGGCTGTTGTCGCGAAGTGGATGACCGTCGAAGTGCGACCGTGGTGGACCGTGGGCGGGGCGGTGCTGCCCTCGTAAACGTCGGTGACTGGCTCTAGTAACTGCGAAGAACGGAGATGACCTTGCCGAAAAGTGACACCTCTCGGGCGTCGAAGTCCATAGGCTCCATCGTCGAATTCTCCGGCTTCAGAACGACTCGAGCGCCCTGGGGGAAGTACCTCTTCACGGTCGCCTCACCGCCGGGGATCTCCGCAACGACGATCTCACCCTTGTTGGCGGTCGTTTGTCGCTGGACGACGACGTAGTCGCCGGGAAGAATGCCAGCCTCAATCATTGACTCGCCCCTGACCTCAAGCACGAAACTGTCGCCGCGACCGGCGAACTGTTCTGGGATCGACATCAATTCGTGGGCGCTTTCGACCGCCAACACACCAGTACCTGCGGCGACGTCACCGACGAAGGGGATATAGCGAATGCGCTGGTCGGGGGCGGGATTTTCTACGTCAAGTCGAACAGTGAGCGTACGGGGCTGTTGGGGATTCTTTTCGATGTAGCCCGCACGCTTCAGTACTTCGATGTGATTGGCGACCGTCGCCGGTGATTTCAACCCAACGTGCTCACCAATCTCTCGGATCGTCGGTGGGAAGTTTCGCTCTCGTTGGCACGTAATGATGAATTCGAGGATCTGACGTCGCATGGGAGTGAGTACATCGGCCATGAGATTCCTTTCTAATACGAACAGTTGTTCGCAGGTTAGCCCAGATTCAGTCATGAATCAAACACCTGTTCGTAAGGATGTTTGGGCACGTATTTTCGATGTGGATCCTCATTGGAGATCGTCGCCGTCGACGCTTCGCGTCGAATTCTCGCTGCGCGAGTCTCGTGCGTTGCGTAGGGGTTAACGACGTATGAATTCAGAACACATTGTGCACGCAGCGGCCATTGTTCCGTCACTGAACATTTAGCCCGACCTTACAAACGCTTAAGCCAATGCTAAGTTCTCGTGATGGCGAACGCCGAATTGTTCCGAGAGGGGAATGAATGAATCATAAATTTACTAAGTTGACCACGCTGGTCGCAGTGGGAGCGATGACACTTTCGGGTGTTGTGATGACAGTGGGATCGAGCGCGGGAGCGGCCACAAAGAAGATCCCTACGTACACCATTGGCTTCCAGGGCGTACTCTCGGGTGGTGCCGCGAGTCTCGGTATTCCTGAGAAGGACGGCGTCACTACCGCCGTCGCTTTGTGGAACGCCAATAAAAACCGCAAGTTCAACATCAAGTTGGTTTCTGGCGACGACCAGTGCGACCCTACGGTTGCTCCTTCGGTTGCGACACAGCTCAACTCGAATAGCAAGATTCTTGCAATTGTGGGACCATCATGTTCGGGTGCGACGTTGGCTTCGCTTCCCATCTATGGCCCCTCTGGCATCACTGTACTAAGTCCGTCGGCAACGAATCCTCCGCTGACGACCAACGCCGATGACCCTGACCACATCTATTTCCGCGACGTCGCGAATGACTCGATTCAGGGTCCTGCGGACGGAAACTATCTGGCCAAGACATTGAAGAAGACCACCATTGAAGTGGTCAATGACGCCAGTACGTACGGTGCGGGCTTGGCTTCACAGGTTGCTGCTCAGGCCACTGCCGATGGCGCAACGGTGACGACGGCGACGCTGCCGAGCACCACCGCGTGTGGAAACGGTGGAACGGGTACGAACGACCAGATCACGATTCCGACCGGAGTCACCGCAGTGTTCTACGGCGGTTACTACTGTGACTTCGCCCAAATGACCGATGTGGTCCGTACGGCGGGTTACACCGGAGCTTTGATGAGTGGTGACGGATCAGATGAGCCGGCCTACATTACCGACCTCTCAAATGTCACCGACGGTAGTGGTGTGTATCTCACCTGTGCTTGCTCGACCGTAGGTAGCACGAGTCCGGCCGCTAAGGCGTTCGTCAACGAATATCGCAAGTTGTTCAAGACGGCCCCAGGTGCGTACGCTCCAGAGTCGTTCGATGCCGCGAACATGGAGTTCACCGCGATGACCAAGATTGCAAAGGTCACGCGAAAGGGCATCACTGCAGAGCTGAAGAAGCTGACGTACAAGGGAATTACCAAGACAATTAAATTCTCCGCGACTGGTGATGTCACCTCAAAGGCAATCTATGTCTCGCAAGTAGTCGTGAAGAACGGCAAGGGAACTATCAATCAGATTGCGTCGACTACGCCGTAGTCGTACGACGTTGGTTCGTAGATTCAGTTTGTGGGAACGGCCGCTCCAAGTGAGCGGTCGTTCCCACATCTGAGTTATGTTCAATGGAACGCTTAGTCATTCAAAAGGGCCGGAATGTTTAACTATCTGCTGCAGGGTATTTTCACCGGCCTGATCTTTTCGTTGGTCGCCCTCGGCTACACCCTCGTGTACGGCGTGCTCCGGCTCATCAATTTTGCGCACAGTGAAGTGCTGATGACCGGAGGGTTCTCGGGTTATTTCTTCCTTCATTACACGATTGGCGTTCATGCGGTGCCTTCCAGTCTCGGGGCCACGATTTTCTACGTCGTCATCGGCGTCATCGTTAGCGGTGCCGGTGGATCGTTGGCCGCACTGCTCATCGAACGCTTCGCGTACCGGCCGCTGCGCCGTCGAAACGCGCCGAAGCTCGCGTATCTCATTTCGGCGATTGGCGCGTCGTATTTCCTCTTGAACCTCGCCGGCAAGGAATTCGGACGATATCCCGTGGCGACGTCCCAGCCATTCAACAATCACGTGGTCGCGACGATTTGGGGAGGTCAGGTCACGATGTACGACCTGGTGATTCTTATCGCCACGTTGGCCCTGCTCTTCTCGCTGGACCGAATCGTCTATCGCTCGAAGATGGGTAGGGCGATCAGAGCGGTGGCTTCCGATATGGAAACAGCGTCATTAATGGGGGTCAACGTAAATCGGACGATCGCGAGCACCTTCGCACTCGGTGGCTTTATGGGAGGTGCCGCTGGCTTCTTTCTTGCGATTAATCAGGGAGTCTCTAACAACATGGGATTTAAACCAGCACTCTTTGCCTTCACGGCGGCGGTCCTCGGCGGCATTGGCAACGTCCGTGGAGCAATGGTGGGCGGAGTGATTCTTGGCGTAGTGATGTTCACGCCGATCTACTGGCTGGGCCAACCGTGGCTGGAAGAAGTCATCGCGTTTTCCGTTCTCGTTCTCATACTTCTCATTCGCCCCACAGGAATCCTTGGGGAACGTTTGGGGAGGACGGCATGAGTGTGGAGGCGGTTGCCCCGAAGAAGCGAAACAGGTCATTGAACGGCGACGATGTTCGACGTATGTGTACTGCCATCGCCGGTGGTCTCGTTCTCGCGATTATGACCGGACCCGACGGCGCAATCTCCGAACCGACGTACGGCGTCAAGTCGTCATTGTTCTCTGGTCACGTGGTGGGGTATTTGATTATCGGTGTGGTCATCGGATGTCTCTTGACGTATCGGGCAAAGGTCAAGGACGGCACTTGGCGAAGGGTCCGTAACACGCCAAAGCGCACGCTGATCGAGCGCGCAACGTCGATTTCGTCGATCTCGAGAGGCGCACTTTTAGCCGTCACGGCGTTGGTGGTCGCGATTGTTACGCTTGTCTTCGCGGACTTCTCAGGGCCGGTCGCTCCCAACAAGTTGTCGATTCATGAGCTCATCCACCAGTTTCTGTACACGCGAACCTATGGCTATCTCATACTGGCTCTCGCCCTTTGGTTCGCAGTCGTGAATCAAGCGGTGCCACTGACAACGTTTCGGCTCCGGTCCATCCCGCGCCCTCTCTTCGTGCTTGGCGCGATAATTTCAATTCTTCTCTTCGCCCTCACGTCCGACCCTTTCTTGCCGCCTCGCTTTTCGTGGCGAGCGCTCAATCCAGGTGTGGCCAACTCCTTGTTTCATCATTGGACGACGTATCTTTGGTTGATCCTTGGTCTCGCGATCGTGGTTTCCTGGATGTTCAAGCGCGATCCAGGTCCCGGTGCTCGACCCACGAGGCGCGCACACGCACTTGTCGTTACGCCCTCGATGCGGTATTTGACCTACGTCGCCGCCGGGTTTGTCGTGTTCGAGGCGCCCAAATTCATGTCGCAGTACTGGCAGATCTCGCTGTTTCAGCAGATTGGCGTGTTCTGTCTGCTGGCGATCGGCCTCAATATCGTCGTTGGCTTTGCTGGACTGTTGGACCTCGGTTACGTGGCGTTCTACGCACTGGGTGCGTACGTCACCGCGTATTTCTCGGGCGCGCTTCCGATTCACCCTCCGTTCCATCTCAATCCCTTTCTCATTATCCCGTTCGCAATCGTCATTGCCATGTTGGCCGGTGTGCTCCTTGGACTTCCGACATTGCGACTTCGAGGTGACTATCTCGCTATCGTCACGCTCGGCTTCGGAGAGATTGTCTACGTCTTGGCGAACGACTGGACCCAAGCGACCGCCGGTTCAGCGGGCACGGGCGCCATCACTAATTTCAGCGTTCATTTGTTCGGTATTCACTACACGTGGAATGCGGGTAATCCTCTTTCGTACTACTACCTACTGCTGGGCATCCTGATTCCGGCAATCTTTCTCTTTGATTTATTGAACCACTCAAAAGTGGGACGCACCTGGGCGGCCATCAGAGAAGACGAGGTTGCGGCGCAGTCCCTTGGGATCAACGCCTTGAAATACAAAGTCATGGCCTTCGCCATGGGCGCGTCGACTGCCGGCGTCGCCGGCGTCTTCACCGCCGTGAAAGTCGGAGTTCTCTTCCCGAATACATTTGTTCTGCAGCTTTCTATCTCGATATTGGTNNGGCATGGGATCGATCGTGGGCGTCCTCTTCGGGGCGATCGTTCTTCAGTGGCTCCCTTCGTATCTGAACTTTCACTCGTATCTTGGTTTTCAAGAGGCCGACCTCTATCTCTACATCGGAGCGCTACTCATTGTGATGATGATCTTCCGACCTCAAGGTCTCGTCCCGTCGCGACGACGCCGTCGAGAGATCCTCGACTCGGAAGTGGGCCTCGGTTCAGCTGACGCACTTGGCCCGATTACTACAGAGCAACCATCGTGACGTCCAACGATCCGATTTTTGAGGTCAAGAACGTCACCTTGCGTTTCGGTGGTGTGACGAGTCTGAACGACGTGAGTATCCAACATGAGCGCGGAGAGATTCTGAGCGTGATCGGACCGAATGGAGCCGGCAAGACGTCACTGTTCAACTGTCTTACTGGTGTTTACGTGCCGCAAGAGGGTACGATCACTTTTCATCCCAACGAGACCAAGGCCATCAGCATCGTCGGACGCCCGCCACACCGAGTGGCCCATGCTGGTGTCGCTCGCACTTTTCAAACGAGTCGAATGTTCAATGCATTGACGACATTTGAAAATGTGAAGATTGGTGTCGAGGCGCGACAAAAGACGGGCCCTATTGGGGCGATGTTGAGATTGCCGAGAACTCGTCATGAAGAGAAGCGCTCAGACGAGCGCTCGCACGAGCTCTTGGAGTTCGTCAATCTCACCCATCGAACCAATACCCTCGCCGACTCGCTCCCTTATGGCGATCGCCGACGACTCGAAATTGCGCGTGCCCTAGGAACAGACCCGAAGGTTCTCCTGTTGGATGAACCGGCGGCCGGCACGAATCCGTCGGAAAAGTTGGCGCTCGCGGAGCTCATTCGTCGCATCAATACCGAACTCGATATCTCAATATTGCTGATCGAGCACGATATGAAACTTGTGATGTCCATCGCTGAACGCATCATCGTGCTCAACTTCGGTGGCGTCATCGCCGAAGGAACTCCTCAGGAGATCCAGAATAATCATTTGGTCATCGATGCGTATCTCGGTGCGAGCGACGAGGCGACACAGTAATGGCTACACCTATGCTCCAAGTCGAAAACGTGGAAGTTCGTTACGGGTCGGTTCCGGCTATTCACGACCTCTCGCTGCTCGTCAACGAGGGTGAAATCGTGACGGTGCTCGGCGCCAACGGCGCCGGCAAGACCACGACGCTTCGAATGATCTCGGGCCTTCATCGTCCCTATTCGGGCCGCGTCCTCTTTGAAGGCGAAGAGATCCACCATCGTCCGCCGCACGAACACGTTGGCCGGGGCTTAAGTCACGTGCCCGAAGGTCGCCGCATCTTTGCGACGATGAGCGTCCGAGAGAATCTCGACATGGGAGCTTTTGGCCGACGAGGAAGTTACAAAGACGATTTCGATCACGTCTACTCACTCTTTCCGGTACTCGGCGAACGTCAGAAGCAGCTGGGCGGAACACTTTCGGGGGGCGAACAGCAGATGCTCGCCATTGGCCGCGCGCTGATGGCGAAGCCCCGACTCCTGTTGTTGGACGAGCCGTCACTCGGCCTGGCGCCCAAGATCATCCAGTCGATTTTCGAAATCATCACCCAGATTCGCTCCGAGGGCGTAACGATCCTGCTCGTGGAACAGAACGCCAACCAGGCGCTCAAGATCGCCGACCGCGGCTACGTGCTCGAGAACGGACACGTTCTCTACGAGGACAGCGCGACCGCCCTGTTGAACGACGACCGCATTCGGCGCGCCTACCTCGGCCAGTAGGTAGTGGCAGTCACCGGTGAGGTCTCACGCCACCACGAGGCACGCGTGAAAGCCAGCGCACATCTGCACCCCAGCGCCCAAGTCGTCGCCGATACGCTCATCGCTGCTGGCGTCACCGGTCCCTTCCTCGAGTTCGACGCGTCGACGAAGACCGCGGCCGACGCCGCGCAGGCGCTGGACTGCGACGTCGGTGCGATCGCCAGTTGCCTCGTATTCGTCCTTGACGACGAGCCCATCGTGATTCTAAAAAGCGGCGCCTTCCGCGTCGACCTCGCACTCTTCTCGTCATTGGCCGGTGGCCGCGAAGCTCGACGAGCGACGCCCGACGAGGTGCGCGCCGCAACCGGCCAGCCCATTGGGGGCGTCTCGCCCGTCAATTGGCCCGGTGCGCTGCGCGTCTTCATTGACAGTTCGCTCGCGGACTACGAACAGGTGTGGTCGGCGTGTGGGACGCCGAACGCGGTCTTCGCAACGACATTTGATGAACTCGTGATATTGACCAACGCAACGCCGGTCACCCTTAGTTGACGCCGAAGTCCTTTGGCTTCTTGAAGCCGTACGCGCTGAACTGGGTCAACTGCTTCTTCAAATAGGGCGAGAAGGGGAGATTCTTCGTATAGTCGTTGCCCGTCTTGCTCGCGTCCACTTTCAAGACGTGGTCGACGCCCGTTAAATAGACGAAGTCCAAGGTCGCCTTCGATGTGAGGAAGCCATCGAACATGTGGTCCACCTCTTTGCAACTCACCTGAATGTCGTCATTGCTGCAGGTATCGAAGACTTCCGTGTGCTTCGCGAGTTGCGCGGCCAAGACCTCAGGGTCATACTTGTCGGCCTGGGAGAGAAAGAGCGCGTCGGCGGGATTGAGAATGCCGGCGAGTCCGTAGGGGAGGTTGGCGGCGACCGTTCCCTTGGTGCGGATCTGGAGAATGGCCTTCGCCGCAATGCCCTTGATGGTCCTCTCCAGGGACTTGGTGATGGCCTTGGATTTCACCTGCGCACTGAGTGATGCGTCAATTTGGTCGCTGATCAGATCGAGGTACCGCAGGCTGAGCGGCTCGAGGAGACCGACGGCGTGAATTGGTGGCACCGAGCCGTCGTGACCCGTCGCCAAGAGGAGCGCGAAGAGCGCACCCTCGCTGTGTCCAAAGACGCCCAGCTCGTTCGCGTTGACGTCCTTTTGGGCGGCGAGGAACTCAAGCGCGGAGCGCGACTCCTGTTCAAAGACCGAGATGCCGATGGAATTTGGATCGGTGGCGTACCTGCCGAGTCCGGTCTTGCCGCTGCCGAGCTTGTCGTAGCGAAGCGTGGCGACACCGTCGCCGGAGAACCAGTCCGCGAGTGTCTTGAGCGTATCGATGTTGCCGCTCTCGAGCGTTGAATTGCCGTTACGGTCGGTCGGTCCGCTGCCCGCAATGAGTAGTGCGCCGGGAACCTTCGTCGCACTGTTGGCGGGGTGGTCGATACGTCGCGTAGATCGTCATCCCACCCGACTGGAAGGTGACGTTCTGATCAACCCACTGAAGTACCTGCGACGACGACGTGGCCGAAGCGTGCGGAGCGACCAATGACGCGCCACCTACGACGAGGAGGAGGGCGACTAACGCACGCGAGCCGCGCGTGTGCGCGGCTCGCGTGCGTAGACGTCGTTCCATGGTGTTGCGTGTGTTTAGCGTGCGACGAACTATGCCAGCTTGAACGCAATACGCACTCGTGCCGAGTCACCCTTTGACGCGTTGGCGACGGAAATGGAGCACGACTTCAGGTTCGAAGCCTTCGTGCCACACGTGCCATTACCAATTTTTCCGGTCACGACCTTGTAGGAGAAGGAGCGAAGCACACCAGAACCGGTGATCGTGACGGCCTTTAATGTCTTCAGGTCACATCCGGCCTGACTCGTGGAGGTTGCGAGGCACTCTACGACGTAGACGTGGTCGCCCACCTTGAAGCCCGTACCCGAGACCTTGACCTTCGAGCCATTTTTCAGCCCACTCGCGGGCGCCACGTGGAATCGTCGCGGTCCGTGATTGACCGGTATCGTCGTCGTCGTCGTCGTCGTGGTTGCCACAGGCACCGCGAAGGTAATGGGAGCGGCGCTGGCATCGGTGTCGCCCGTATTGGCGACTTCAACAATGCAGTTGCTGAGGTCGGTCGCCGTGGTGCCGCAAGTCGAGCCGTCGATTGAGGTCTCCGTCTTGACGTTGAAGGCCTGCGTGAAGGTTCCGGTCGCACTGGCAGTAATTGGAACGGCCGTACCGGTGTCACAACCCGTCACACTGGTTGCCGTGGCTAGGCACTCGAGGGCGTAGAGCGAGTCAGCTGGCACGTAGCCCGTGCCGACAATCGACACTGTCTCACCATTGGTCAACGCCGTGCTGGGCGTAATGGTGATTGAAGGTCCCGCGGCAGACGCGGTTGCGGCGCCCAGGGCGCCCACACCTCCTAGGACCATCGCCCCTATTGCGATGCTCGTAATGAATCGTCTCATTGTCAACGTCCTCCCGTTAAGAGTTATGGCACGAAGTCCACTCGACTTCGCGTTGCTGCTGTGTTGCGGTACGACAATGATTCGCCGGACACTTTCGACATTCACATCCGTCAAAAGATGCCTTCGCCATCCTAGAGGCGCCGGTCCTCCAATGGCCGTCGCGGCACCCGCAACTGGCCACTCGCGAAGGGCATCGGCCTCTCGAGTGCGGGTGCACGTACCGTAAAGTACGAAGTGTGTACTTCTTGTCCCACGCCGAGGCCGCCCCAAGTGGTCAGGGGCATACGGCGTGAGTGATCATGAGCGACTGAGCGCCGTACAGATCCGCCTCGAGTCAATTCGCTACGACAACCAGGCCGGCGACTTCGTTCGTTTCCGCGATGATGCGACCGACGACACCGTGCGGACGATCGTGAATGGCGTGGTGGCGGGCGGCGAGCCCGAAGAGGACCTCCTTCGACGGCTCCATAGTGAGGAGTCGACCAATACGTTGCGGCTGTTCGCGATGCGCGCGACGTTGCAGGCGCGTCGGCGGGGTTCGTTCAATCTCATCGATGACGCCATGACGGGTTTCGCTCTCCTGCCGTCAATTGTTGATGTCCCGTGGGATTCGTGGGTGAAGGCGGCGTTGTTCGTCGCTCGCTCCCTCGGCCGCGATCTCTCGTCCGTGGGCGAGCGATTCGCCGACGTGGCGTCGGAGGACGCGCTGGCCCGCTTCGACATTGCGCTGGAGTCGATGAACCGCGTCGAGTCACTGGCGCAGTGTCGAATGAGCGAAGTCACGACGACGCACGGTGTTGGCTACGTCGAAACGTTGGTCTTTCGCGACAAGTCGTCCTACGCCTTCTACACCGTGCCGCGCGTCGGTGACGACGTCATCGTCTTTCATCCAACGACGAATCTCGCCCAATTGGCGGTCACGCTGGCCGACGCCATGGACGCGCAGGGGAGTGTGGTCACCGGTCCGATTACGCAGGACCAATTGGCGGGAACGCTGTGCTCGATGCAGGTTGCCGGTTCGTATTTGGAGACCACGGGATGTCTGAGCTTCGTCGTTGATTCGACGAAGGGACAAGGTTCCTTCACGGTGTTCGTCGCAGAGTTTCCCGACGAGGCGAACATGGATGACCTGGTGGCGGGGGCGCAACTGGATGACCAATTGGTCTTCGCCAACGCGCAGCGCCTCATCCTCTTCGTCGCGCAACCGAGTTTCGAAGAAGACGCCGAACCCGACGTTGAACTCGCCAACTACTCCGAGTTCGCCGAACGGGCGTTGACGGAGTCAGCGTCCGCGGGCTGGCATTTGCGCTGACGGGCACTTCCTTTGCAACGTAAGGGGTGAAATCCTAGAGCGTCCCCGTTGCCCCTGACGACTCCAGTTCCTTAAGAAGTGCCGGTGTGATGACGGTCGCGTCACTCGGGGCGGTGATCGTTTCGCTGTTATGGGTGATGCCCGCGACGAGACCAATACTCGTGATTTGCGGCTCTCCACCGGGCGAGTTGATAGTAATGGACGCCCCCGTGGCCGTTGATCCTGAGTTGGTGAGGGTCAGTGTGTACGTACCCTTCACCGCGGCCGCAGATGCCGGGAGCGTTGTCTTGGTCACGCTGGCAATCGTTGGCCACACGGCCTTCACTATTGACGCGAGGCTGCCGGTCTCTGAGTAGCCGCCACCGCTCAGCGCCTTCGCGGGGGCGTTGTCGATGACCTTGGAGATGGCGTCGATGATCTGACGCTCGAGGGCGACGTCGGCGGCTGCCTGCGCCTTGTTGGCCGTCGCGTCCTTCTGTGCCAAGGAGTCGATCAGACTCTTGGGAATCTCGAACCAGCGACCTCCAATGACCAGTTGCAGTGCGGCCAGTTGCGAGGCGGGAAGGTTGACGCCGGGAAGTGAACTGAGTGACGTTAGGTCGACGTTGAGGTAGCCATTCCCATCGACCGAACGAATCTCAGCCAGCGTCTTGGTGCCCACGTTAACCGTGATGTCTTCGGCGAGCGTGCCCCCGGCCTGCGAGAGTGGTCCGCCTGAAGGGTTTGCATAGTCCAAATTAATCGACACGAGCTTGAGCACCGGCAGTGCCTGGACGGCATCAGTGCCGGTGACGGTTCCGGTCAAATGAATTTGCAGATCCGACTGTGAGCCCAGTGACGCCACCGATTGATCGATGGTGGCCTTGGTCGTGGTGCCGCACGCCGACAACGCGAGCGTCGATGCCACGACGCCGAGTAGGAGAAGTGTCTTTCGCACGATTTCCCTCATTTCTTGTCGATTTGATCGCCGTTTTCGCAACGTCGACCGCGTCCATCGGCCTTGGCCGGAACGCTAGCACCGGCCCGCTGCGGTGACGGCGAACCCAAATCGAGCACTCCGTAGGTCCTATGAATTCCGTGAAAAAGTACGTAAGGCGTCGCGTGTGCCGGACATAGATTGACTGAGCGGAGGCCCATAGAGGAATGAAGGAAGAAATGAAGAGATTTGCCTTACGATCCACCGCACTATTAGTAGCCATGCTTCTAGGACCGGTCATCGGGTTGAGCGGCGTTGCCACCCCGGCCGGAGCAACCACGACAACCCATTTGCTGACGTGCACGTCCAAGACATCGATTGAACCGACGAGTTACCTGTTGAGTTGCGCGGACGCCAACGCCTCGATGGAATCAATGAAGTGGACAATGTGGGGATCCTCGTCGGCCCGCGGCTACGGGATTCTCCGCCAGAACGACTGCAAACCCAACTGTGTGTCGGGCAAATTTATCAACTACCTCTCGACGGTCACCCTGACCAAGGTCGTTGACACGAAGAAGTACGGTCCACTGTTCTCGCAGGCAACCTTTCGCTACACCGCGAACGGCAAGAAGCTGGGTGAGAAGTTCGGTCTCGCCGACTAACGAGACGGAGGTCTCGTCGCGGTCGCACCGGGTCGACCCTACGGCGTTGCGCGAAGGGGAGTGGGTCGAACGTCGCGGGCGAGTACGACCTCGCCACACGACGAACACACGGTCACGGCGCCGAGACGATGTCCGCAGTGGTGCGTCAGCTCCATGGGCGGCGCACTGCCGTTCGTGAGGTAGCGATCGCCCCACTCCATGAGCGAGACGATGACGGGGTAGAGGTCGAGCCCGGACTGGGTCAGGCGGTACTCGAAACGTGGTGGGTGCTCAGAGACCGGACGGCGCTCGAGCACGCCGGCCGCGACCAGTGTCTTCAGCCGAGCGGTCAGGGTGTCGCGCGGCGCGCCGGTCTTGCGCACCATTTCGTCAAAGCGTCGGTTGCCGAGGAAGACCTCGCGCAGGGCGAGGAGTGCCCATTTCTCACCGACGATCTCGAGCGTGCGGGCGACCGAGCAGTTGCGAGGTTCCGCCGAAAGAGTGGTCATGGATCCAATATACCAGTAAGTCGGAAATATGGACGTACACCCTCTTCTCCTGGTAGGGTACATCCAGAAAGCAGACGTACTAGGAGACCGAGGTGAGCGTGGAGACCGTGTCGACAGAGAACGCACCGGGCCAGGGGTTGTCCACGAGGCGAGTGTCGCTGATCGTCGGCGTGCTGTCACTCGCGATATTCATGTCCAGCCTCGACCTCTTCATTGTGAACCTCGCCTTCCCCTACATCGGGCGAGAGTTCCACGGTTCGAACCTGAGCTCCTTGTCGTGGATACTGAACGGCTACTCGATCATGTTCGCTGCCGTGTTGGTGCCGGCCGGACGTTGGGCTGACCGAATCGGTCGTCGTCGAATGTTCGTGGCGGGGCTCGTGGTCTTCACACTCGGTTCGGTGCTCTCGGCGCTCGCCCCCGACGTTGCCTTTTTGATTGGCGCTCGAGTCTTTCAGGCCATTGGTGCGGGCATGATGGTCCCCGCGTCGCTGTCCCTGCTGCTCGCCGCCGTTCCTGGTCCTCAGCGGGCGCAGGCAATTGGTACCTGGTCCGCCATCGGCGCGCTCGGAGCTGCACTCGGTCCCGTCATTGGTGGCTTCCTCGTCGAACTGTCGTGGCGCTGGGTCTTCTGGATCAACATTCCCGTTGGCGTTGCGACCGTCATCCTCGCCTTCAAGGTCCTGCCCGAGAGTAAGGACGAGTCCGTGACGGGTCGCCCCGATATGCTCGGCGCGCTGCTCGTGGCAGTGGCCGCCGGATCACTGGCGCTCGCACTCGTGAAGGCACCTTCGTGGGGTTGGGGGTCGCGCGACTTCCTAGGGCTGCTGCTCGTCGCCGTCGTGACGGCGATTGGCGTCGTCGTGCGATCAGCCCGTCACGCGGCACCCGTGGTCGATCTTGCGCTCCTCGAGTCGCGGTCCTTCAACGGAGCGACCCTGGCGTCGGTCTTCTACTACGCGGGCTTTGGGGCCTTCGTCTTGAACACCGTGGAGTTCCTCACCAACGTGTGGCACTTCTCGGCGATCGAAGCCGGTCTCGCGATCGCGCCCGGACCGCTCATGGTCCTGCCGTTCGCCCGCATCGTGGCGCCGAAGTTGATCGCCCAATTTGGCAGTGCCGGGCGCGTCGCCGTGCTTGGTTGCTTCGTCAACGTCGCGGCCCAGGCGTGGTGGCTCTTGGAGATTCAGTCCCGTTCGGCGTACGCCACGCATCTCTTGCCCATCCAGTTGCTCGGTGGCGTGGGCGTCGGTCTCACCATTCCGTCGCTGATCGGTGCCGGCTCCGCGTCGATTCCCCCGGCGAGGTTCGGCACCGGCAGCGGCGTACTCAACATGGCTCGCCAGATCGGTACGGTCCTCGGCGTCGCAGGACTCATCGCGATTCTCACTGGGTTGCACGCCGGTGACCCTCTCACGACGTTCAAGCACGGTGTGGTGTTGATAATCGGCTTCTTCGCGCTGGCCGGTCTGGTGTCGGCGGCGTTGCTGAGTCGCAAGATCACGACGGCTCCGCCCGCGGCGTCGGCGACATCCGTGGCCTCGAAATGACTGGGAGCGACTTCGTTACGCGCGCTTGAGCGCGACACTGGCGCCGGCGAGAAGTCAGCGGGACGATCAGTTGGTCGTGGTGTACGGATAGTTCCAGGTGGAGTTGTCGAACTGTGCGACGACGGCGCCACTGTCCGAGCTCAGCACCACGTTGCGCACCGATTTAAAACTGACGGGGAGGTTCGCGCCCCATGACCCTCGACCACTCGCCAGAGCGAAGGTCCCGATGAATCGGTGCGTGCCCGATGTGGTGATGATGGTGCAACGCACCGTGGAAGGAGCGCCCTTTACGTCGACGGTGACGAACATCCACGCCGGTGAGCCGGAGTAGGCGTACACCGTACCGACGTCGTGGCCACTCGCTTCGAGGACGTGCTGTTTCATCGAACCGGCCGCCTGCACGGGGGTCGTTGGCTTGGAGACGGCGTGGTCGACGGTCCAACCGAGCCCGAACGAGACCACGACGACGGCCGCCGCCGCGAGCAACTGCCAACCTCGCGGTCGCCATCGACTCGGGAGTGGCTGGGACTGGCGGATTCTCTCGATGATGCCTGACTCAAAGCCGAGCGGCGGCTCAACACCCACCGGTATGTACATCAAGAGGTCAGCCGTGGCGCTCAGTTCCTGGAGTCGCTCAGTGCACTCGGGACAGCTCTCGACGTGATCGACCAGCGCCGCGCGGGCGCGGCCATCGAGAATGCCGAGCGCGAACTCCACCAGTTCGTCTTGAAAGTCGTCGTGCGAGTGAATATCCATCGTCATCGTGAACTCTCCACATCGCTCTCGAGGATGCTCCGGAGTTTGGTGAGGCCCGCGCGAATCCTGGTCTTTGACGTGCCGAGGGGAATTGACTCGATCTCGGAGATCTCGAGGGCAGTTCGGCCGTAGAGCGACGCGAGGACGACGGCTCGTCGTTGGTCACTCGGAATCGATTCAAGCGCGTGCAGAATCGACGTTGACATAGATCGACTGTCCACGGCTTCTTCCATCGGTGCTGACGTCGACGCCCGAGCGAGCGCCACGAGTTCGTCGGGGTCGGTCGGTGTGGAACGTCGCTTGCGCAGCGCGTCGATGGAGAGATTGCGGGTGATGGTGAGGACCCAGTTCTCGACCGATCCGCGACGAGTATCAAAGACGGGCGCGTGACGCCAGGCCCGAAACAGTGCCTCCTGCGCGACGTCTTCGGCGGCGCCTCGGTCACCCAGAATGCCCACAGCGAGACCGAAGACCCGGCGTTGGTAACGACGGACGAACGCGACCGTGGAGACCTCATCGCCCGACGCCATACCTGCGAGGAGGGCTTCGTCCGACGGCGTGGCGTTGCTGTTCACGACGCGCCCACGCGAGAGCAATGGTCGGAGGCCGTGAGCATGTCGAAAGGACCGTGGAGGGGGGATTGTGACAACATCAACTCGTCATCTCCTCTCGACATAGATTCTCACAGCGATCCGACCATCCCTTGTTCTACGCGCGAGCGGGGAAAATGGTTCATTCGGCCGGCCAAAAGCCTTGAAACACTGGCGGGGGACCATGGACGGCCCCAGGGGAATCAACCGCCGTACGGGGCGCTCGAATGTAATCTGCACACATGGCGTTTCACCACCACGACAAGGACGAACAGGGCGACACGTCCGACAAAAACGTCGAGGGGTCGGCCACGGTGGACGAAGAGGGGTCGCGGGGAATGATTCCCGCTCGACGACACCGCCGCTCCTGGTTCGAACGAATCTCGATGCGCATCCTTGCGACCGGCGGCATCATCGGCGTCGACGTGGCACTCGGCGCCATCCTCGCGGCGAATCACGTGCACGGCTGGATCGTCGGACTCGTGGTCGGCTTGGTGTCAGTTGTCTTGGCCGCAATACTTTGGTCGTCGCGCCAACTCTGATTCGTTGTCCGCCAGATCCGTCTGCTTTATTTTGGTGCAGTACAGCGCTGCAGGTCGCCGACCCATTTCGCACCAACGGTGCGAGACTGATGATATGAAATCGCCCGGCGCATTTCGATGGTGCTCGCCACTCCTCGCCGCGGCGATACTGATGGCGTTGGTCGTAGGGGCGCCGGTCGCGAATGCATCGACCACGACCGTCGCACCCTCTTCACTGTCAGTCTGCGGTGTTGTCGCGAGTGACCTCGTCCGCGTGGTCACGACTGATGCGCCCTGCACCGTTGCGACCCACGTCGGGGGGTCGTTCGAGATCGTTCTTCGATCCGGTTGGAGCTGGGGTACGCCGACGAGCACCTCGAAGTCGGTCATTGTCTCAGATATAACAAAGTCGTCAATGGGCGTCGCCAGTGCGGTCTTGACGGCGACGTCAGTGGGTGTCGCGACTATTCACGTCAGTGGAACCATCTACTGCGCGCCAGGTAAAGTCTGTCCCGATCTGGCGATGCTCTGGACGCTGAAAGTTATCGTGACCAAAAGTACGTCAGCGCCGTTGACGCTCCACCTCACGTCGGCGGACATTGACAATACCTACAGCGTGCGACCTGGCGATCGTTTCGTCGTGTCCCTCAACGCTGCCGCAAAGTACACGTGGAGCGAACCGAATGTGGCGGCGTCGAGCGTTGTGCGTCGGATCTCGGGACGCGCCGGCGCGTCGGCGAATGGTCTCTTCGTCGCTCGTTCATCGGGGCGAACAAAATTGGTGGCCACGCAGAAACCCAATTGCGGTGCCGGTTGCTCAGCAAAGACCCACAGGTTCTGGGTGAACGTTGTGGTCACGTCGTGAAGTTGAGCGGTTCCCCGGTCTCTAGATACGTCTTCAAACTCGACAACAGTGGTGGCCATCCTTGGCGGATAGCGTCGAGCACATTGCTCGCGTCATCAAAGCCGTCGTGTAACACAGTGAGCCGCACGACGTGGTCGGTCTTGGCAATCTCGAAGGCAACTTTCGATCGAGTTTCGCTCGCAAACTTGAGCCGCGTCTCCTCGTCGAATCCGTTCACCCGGGCCCACTCCGGTGAAAAGGTGTGCCAGGTGTAACTCAGTCGAGAGTGGGGTGTCGATTCCAAGACGACCTGCTCGGGGTCCTTGATGGTGATCCCGCCCTGGCGCACGACGATCACGGAGCCGCTCTTCCAGTCGGTCACGTGCGAGAGGTGCCACCATCGTTTGGTCTCGGCCGGTTCGGTCAATGCTTTCCACAGCTTTTTGGGCGTGGAGTCGATATAGATCGTGTAGTCGAACGAGTTGTCGGCCATGGTGACCTCCCACAAGTCCAGTCTGCCATCTCACGTGCACGCTTTAGAGGCGAACCGTGCTCGTGTGATTAAAGTGACTGCATGTTCGAGCCGACGCTGAGTGCACGTCAGACCACGAGCGACGTCCGATGCCGGTAAGACGAACGCCTCGCGCGCGCCCGCCCAGGATCGAAGAAGAAGAAGAAGAAGACGAGGACCTCCCCGAGACGCGTCGCCGACGCATGCTGCGCACCGCCGACCTCAATTCGGTGCCGGTTCTCTCCATTCTCTTCGCCATCTTCGCCGTTGTCGCGGTCTACATCTCGGGACAGGTGATTTATCACCTTCGCGACCTCCTGATGCTTGGCCTCATTGGCGGTTTCGTTGCGCTCATTCTCAACCCGATGGTCATCGGTCTCCAGCACTGGCGAGTGAAGCGTCGCGGCGCCGCGGTCGCCATCGTGACGCTCGTGGCACTGGGGATCTTCCTCAGTCTGGCCGTGCTCTTTGGTTACCCGTTGATCAACGGCATTACCCATTTCGCCCACGCGCTCCCTGGCTACGTACACCGGGCCGAGGAGGGCAAAGGCCCAATCGGGCGGCTGTTTCGCAAATACCACGTCGAGTCATGGGTCAAGCGCAACTCGAGTCACCTGACCTCCCTAGCCTCGGGTCTTGGTAAGCCGGCCCTCGCGCTCGGTAAGGGTGCGGCCTCGGCGTTACTGGCACTCGTCGCGGTGTTCTCGTTCGTGGTGCTCCTCTTGATCGAAGCGCCGAAGATCCGTCGCTCGATTATGCGCCTTCTCTCCAAGGAGCGCGGCAAGCACTATCGGCACATCGGAAAGGTCATCGCGCGTAACGTCTCGGGCTACGTGCTGGGCGACATGATGACATCGGTCATCGCGGGCATCGTCGTCTTCGTTACCCTGTTCATCGTTGGCGTGCCCTATCCCTTCCTGTGGGCGCTGTGGGTCGCGCTCGTTGACTTCCTGCCGACGATCGGCGGCGCCTTGGCGGGCATCCCCACGGTGCTCTTCGCCTTCGCCCACTCGCTGAGTGCGGGCATCATCACCGCCGTCGTCTTCCTCGTGTACACCCAAGTCGAGAACCACGTGTTGAACCCGATTGTCATGAGCCGGACAGTGAAGATCAATCCACTACTGGTGTTCGCCGCGGTCTTAATCGGCGCCGACCTCGGTGCGTGGATTGCGGGACTCGCCGGCGGGTTCGTCGCCGTATTGCTGGCCGTACCATTAGCGGCGACCATTCAAGTCGTGGTTCAAGAGTGGTGGCGTACGAGCGATCCCGAAGAGGGAACCGTGGCGTCTACAGCGGCGTGACGTAGGCGCCCTGGATCCCGCCGTCGACCATGAACGTCGTCGCGGTGACGAACGAAGCCTCATCACTCGCGAGGAACAGGACCGCGTTCGCAATCTCTTCGGGCTCCCCGAAGCGCCCCATGGGCACGTGCACCAGTCTGCGCGCGGCGCGCTCGGGATCCTTCGCGAAGAGTTCGATCAGCAGTGGCGTGTTCACGGGTCCCGGGCATAACGCGTTGACGCGGATCTTCTCTCGGGCGAACTGCACCGCGAGTTCGCGGCTCATCGCGAGCACGCCACCCTTCGACGCGGTGTAGGAAATCTGCGAGGTGGCCGAACCGAGCACGGCCACGAACGACGCAGTATTGATGATCGAGCCGCCACCGCGGGCCTGTAGGTGAGGGATGCCGAAGCGACAGCACAGGTAGACCGACGTCAGGTTGACGTCCTGGACACGCTTCCACGCGTCGAGTCCGGTCGTGAGGATCGAGTCGTCGTCGGCGGGGGAGATGCCGGCGTTGTTGAAGAGGATGTCGATGCCGCCGAAGACCTCCAGGGTCTTGTCGTACATCGCGATGACGCTCTGCTCGTCGGCCACGTTGACCTTTACGAAGAGGCCGTTGATCTCCTTGGCGATCTCGGGGCCGTGCACGTCGTCAAAGTCCGCCACGACGACGCTCGCGCCTTCGGCGGCGAACTTGCGTGCCGTGGCGCGACCAATGCCGCTGGCGGCGCCCGTGATGACCGCAACCTTGTTGTCCAGACGTCCCATCATTCCTCCGTTGAAATAAACACGTTTTTTTCCTCACTGAAACTGCGCAGCGCGTCGGGGCCGAGTTCGCGGCCGATCCCGGACTGCTTGTAACCGCCGAAGGGCGTCGAATAGCGAACTGACGAATTCGAGTTCACTGACAGCGCGCCGGTCTCTACGCCACGTGCGACGCGAAGCGCGCGCCCGACGTTGCGCGTCCAGATCGAACCGGAAAGCCCGTAGGGACTGTCGTTGGCGATCTTGATGGCCTCCTCCTCACCTTCGAAGCGCACGACCGAGACGACCGGACCGAAGATCTCTTCGCGAAAGGCGCGATCGGTGCCGTCGCTTGATTCGAGCACCGTCGGTGGGTACCAGAAGCCCGGTCCACTCGGCGCCGCACCAGTGAAGGCCACGGTCGACTCTTCGACGAAGGCGTGCACGCTGGTGCGCTGTCCCGCCGAGATCAGCGGCCCCATCTCGGCGGTCTCGTCGGCGGGGTCGAGGACGCGGAACTTCTTCACCGCGTGTTCGAAGAGTTCCATGAATCGCTCGTAGGCCGAGGCTTCGACGAGGACGCGGCTGCGTGCGCAACAGTCCTGACCGGCGTTGTCGAAGACGGCCGACGGTGCACTGGCCGCGGCGCGCTCCAGGTCAGCGTCGGCGAAGATGATGTTGGCGCTTTTGCCGCCGAGTTCGAGCGTGACGCGCTTCACCTGGTCGGCGCAGCCCGCCATGACCCTCTTGCCCATGTCGCTCGATCCGGTGAAACAGACTTTGCGCACGGCCTCGTGGGTCACGAAGCGCCAGCCCACGACACCACCGTCACCGGGCAGCACCTGGAGCACGCCTTCGGGCAGTCCGGCCTCGAGGCCGAGCTCGCCAATGCGAATCGCCGTCAGTGGCGTCAGGGTCGCGGGCTTGAGGACCACCGTGTTGCCGGCGGCCAACGCCGGGGCGAAACCCCAGCTGGCGATGGGCATGGGGAAGTTCCACGGGACAATGATCCCGACGACACCGAGCGGTTCGTAGAACGTCAGGTCGACGCCGCCCGCGACGGGGATCTGCTTTCCGCTGTGTCGTTCCGGTGCGCCGGAGTAATAGGCGAGGACGTCACGGACGTTGCCAGCCTCCCAGCGGGCGTTGCCAATCGTGTGACCGGAGTTCGCGACTTCCAACTGCGCCAGCTCCTCAATGTGGAGGTCGATGACCTCGGAGAACCGACGAAGGAGTCGCGCTCGGTCGGCCGGCGTGACCGCGCGCCACTGCGCACCGGCCTGTTGGGCGCGATGGATGGCGCGGTCGGTGGCGTCGAGGTCAAAGAGTTCAATCGACGCGACCGGCTGCTCGTTCGCCGGATTGAGAACTGAGTGGAAGGTCATAGTCGCTCGAAGCCCCGATAGCGCTCCCAGTCGGTCACGGCCGCGTTGAAGGCGTCGACTTCGACGCGCGCCGCGTGCACGTAGTGATCGACGACCTCGTCGCCGAAGGCCGCGCGAGCGACCGAGCTTTGATCGAACAGTTGCGTCGCCTCGGCGAGCGTTGTCGGCACGCGCGCCGACTCGGCCTCGTACGCGTTGCCCACAAACGGCGCGGACAGAACGAGTTGATCGTCAATGCCCTGGAGTCCCGCGGCAACCAGTGCCGCGATCGCGAGGTACGGGTTGACGTCGCCGCCGGGGATGCGACATTCGAAGCGTAGTGAGGGGCCGTTTCCCACGACACGGAACGCGCACGTACGGTTGTCAAAGCCCCAGAGCAACGCCGTGGGCGCGAAGGAGCCGGCGACGAAGCGCTTATAGCTGTTGATGTTCGGTGCGAGCATCAACGAGAATTCGCGCGAGTGGGCGAGCAGACCGGCGAGGAACTGATTGAACGTTTCGGAGAAGTGGTGCTCGTTGTCGCCCGCGAAGACCGGCTGATGGTCGGCGTCGCGAAGTGAGAGATGGATGTGACAGGAGTTTCCTTCGCGCTGGTCGTACTTCGCCATGAACGTGAGGCTGACGCCTTCCTGCGCCGCGATCTCCTTGGCGCCCAATTTGAAGAGACCGTGTTCGTCGGCCTTCTCGACCAGTGTGTCGTACTTGAAGGCCACTTCGTGTTGACCGAAGTTGCATTCGCCCTTGACCGACTCAACGACCATGCCGGCGTCACGCATCGAACGACGGATGCGTCCGAGTAGTGGCTCTATCCGTGATGTTCCCTGAATTGAGTAGTCCACGTTGTACTGATTGACCGGAGTCATGTCGCGATAGCCCGCGTCCCACGCCTGTTCGTAGGTGTCTTCGAAGACAATGAATTCCAGCTCCGTTCCGGTGAAGCCGGTCCACCCGCGCTCGGCGAGTCGCTCTACNNGAAGTCTGGTTTGAAGGCGAGGTCACCGTAGCCGCGCTCCCACGACGTGAGCGCGAATCCATCGACGGTGCGCATGTCGACGTCCGAGGCGAGCAGGTAACTACAGCCTTCAACGACGCCGTCAGCCAATTCTTCGAAGAAGTACGTCGCGTCAAGCCGTTTGCCTTGGAGCCGGCCCTGCATGTCGGTGATAGCCACGATGATCGTGTCAATCTCGCCGCTCTCCACGAGGTCGGTAAGTTCCTTTCGTGAAGGTCGTCCGGCGATCTTTTTCGACACGTGTGCTCCTCGACTCGGCACCGCGCGCTTCGCGTGGTGGCCCATTCAATCTTGGATTCGAGGCTACTCAATATCGTCGTGCTCGCCGCCCGGCCACGACGACGGTTGCCCCTGAGCGAACCTCATGATGCGGCGTCCTCGCTACGGGATCTCGCTCACCGGGAGTTTCGTGATGTGCACCAACCGGTTCGATGTCGAAGCAACGAAAAGTCCCTCGAGGTCCGCGAAGGTGCAACCATCGCGCCATTACGGCACGCCATCTCGGGTGGCCAGTGTTCTTGTTCGTTCTGACAAAACGAGGTCGAGCACCATCGTCGAAACAGGGGATCGATGAGCAAAGTGAAGACATTCGCTCATACTTTGGGTGCTCGAACGTTCTAGTATTCCGAAATCAATGGTGTAGGCCATTTGAATTGAGGGGGACTCAGTGAGTGACGACAGTACGGCGGCAACGCCGTTAGCGACGAGTGATGAGCAGCGTCTGCATCAGATGGGCTACGCCCAAGAACTCCATCGAGGTTTGAGCAGGTTCTCAAACTTCGCCATCTCCTTCACGATTATTTCGATTCTGTCGGGATGTCTCACCCTTTACTCCTACGGCCTCAACCATGGTGGACCTTCGACCATGATCTGGGGTTGGGCCGTCGTCGGTGGACTCGTCTTGTTTGCCGGCCTCGCTATGGCCGAGATCTGCTCGGCGTTTCCCACGGCCGGTGGGCTGTACTACTGGTCGGCGAAGTTGGCCCCGGGAAAGAGTGGCCCGATTTGGTCGTGGTTCACGGGCTGGTTCAACCTGCTGGGCCAAGTGGCGGTTACCGCGGGTATCACGTTCGGGTGCGGGTTCTCGATCGGTGAATTCATCTTCCTCGTCTCGGGGAACGCGTCGTGGACATCGAACCGATACGTGGTGCTGCTCACGGCGATCTTGTTGCTAATCCAGGGACTCATCAACACGTTCGGCGTCAACATCGTTGCGCTCTTCAACAGAGTCTCGGTGTGGTGGCACCTCATAGGCGTCGCGGTCATCGTGGTGCTCCTCTTTATTGCGCCCCACTCACACAGTCACCAGGGAGGGAGTTTCCTCTTCGGCTCGGGCGGTTTTGACGCCTTCAAGGGTTTATCGGGATTCGAGGTTCCGTTCTACGTCTTCCTACTTGGACTGCTCGTCGCTCAGTACACCTTCACCGGGTACGACGCGTCGGCGCACGTAACTGAAGAGACCCTCAACGCCGCCGTCTCTGGACCGAAGGGAATCGTGACGTCGATTTGGGTGTCATGGATTGCCGGCTTCGTGCTCCTCATCGGCGTGAGCATCGCTATCCCTCACTTTGGTCACGGACTGGTCGTGAATATTGCCGGAACGAAGTACACCACCTATGGCGCGTTCGCGCAGGGAGTCCCGTGGGGCAATATCTTCGTGTACGCCACGGGCAAGGTCATGGGTGAACTGTTGGTGCTCGTCGTGATCGGCGCGCAGTTCTTCTGTGGCATTGCGTCGATCACTGCGAACTCGAGAATGATTTACGCCTTCTCGCGTGACGGAGCGGTTCCCTTCTCCAACTACTGGCACCACGTCAGCAAGAAGCGCCGCGTGCCGGTGCACTCGGCGTGGTTCGGCGCCGTGGGTGCGTTCATCTTGGTGACGCCGGCGCTTCTGCCCGGCGCGACCGGCGGCGTCTCCTACGCCGCNNCCGTGGAAGCTCGGAAGGCTCGGACCACTCTTTGGCTGGGTCGCCATCGTGTGGGTCGTATTCATTTGCATTCTGTTCATGCTCCCGACGTTCGCAACGGTCAATGCCGACACGTTCAACTACACGCCCTTCGCGGTTGTCGCGGTGATTGGCTTCGCGGGCATCTGGTACGCGGTGTCGGCTCGCAAGTGGTTCAAGGGACCAAAGATCCAAGGTTCGCCGGAGGAGTTGGCGGCCATCGAGCACGAGTTGAGCATTTAGTCTCTTGCGAGGTCCCCTCCGGCGCGTCTTTCGAGCGCCGGAGGGGATTTTTCGCGTTCGCACGATTGTCGAGACCTTTGTGCCGACCCAGTCTGAGGAGGCGCAGTGTCGTTGACGGAGAGTTTCGAAGACGTGGAGTCGTGTTGGCGCGATCTCTCCGATGTGTTGGCGGCCGGAATCTCGAGAGTGCTGCTCTATGGCCCGTCGGGCACGGGCAAAACCTACGCCGCACTGCACCAGGGCGTGTCGAGTGCACCGGCCGAACGACTCGTCTGCACCGAGGACTTGACATCGGGCGAGATCACGGGCACCTGGATGCCCGTTGGGGAGAATCGCTGGGAGTGGCGCGAGGGACCGGCCATCCGCGCGTGGCGTGGGAGCGGCGGCCTCGGCGGGCGACTCGTCGTCGACGAGGTCGACCGCGCGTCGGGTGACGCGTTGAGCACCTTGCTCGCAATGACCGACTCACCGGAATCCGCCCGCTGGAGGAATCCAGAGACGTCGGAGTGGGTGCGGCCCGGTCCACATTTTTCGGTCATCATGACGTCCAACATCGACGATCTCGATGACATCCCCTCGTCGCTGCGTGACCGATTCCCCGTCGCGATCCGAATCGACCGGCCCCACACGTCGGCGCTCGCGAGTCTGAGCGCCGACCTACGTGCACCCGCACTCGCCGGATCGCTCGGTCCCGTCGGTCGCCGCGTCTCACTTCGCAGTTTCTACGCCTTCGACGAACTTCGCGCGAAGTGCGGCGCCCAACGCGCGGCGCAGTTGGTCTTCTGTGAGAACGCGCTGAGCGTCCTCGACGCCCTCGCCATCGCTGCGTTGGCGTGAGTGCGGCCTTCCATCCCGAACTCGTTACCGGACGAGAAGACGGGTTTCGAAGTGGTCCATGGACGGTGACCGCCGGCTCGACGCGACGCGGTGATGCGAGTTGCAATCTCACCGAGCGAGTGCTGCACGTTCCGCTCGGACACGACGCAACGTCGCGCGTGGTGCGCGCGCACGAACTGATGCACGCTCGCGTCAGTCCCCATCTGCGCGAGCACTATGGCACGCTCGAGGACATGGCACCACGGGCGCTCGAGTGCGCCGAGGAGTTTCGGATCAACACGCTGGTCACACGCTTGGGCTTTGACGTGGCGCTCCTACGAGATGGCTCGGAGAAGAGCGGCGGTCGGCGACTCGCTGAGAGCAGTGACTGGTCCGAGGCACTCTGTTTCATGTTGGCCGTGCTCGGCACCGGTTCGGAGAAGGAGTATTTGGCGGGCGTTCGACAGTTGCAGCCAACGTGGATGGCCGGGATGCGTGCCGTGCGAAAGCGTGCGCTCGGCGTCGTGGACGCGCTCAGCGCTACGTCAATAGGTGCGACACGACTCAATGACGATCATCTTCCCTCGGGGTACGCGAACGTTACGGTGGTGCTCGCGCGACTGCTCACGCAGTCAATGCTGGCGCGTCCCCCCGTCACTCCCGACGCGCTGCGCGCCTTTCGACGCTCGCTCGAGCCCGGCGGTCGCCGTCCGGCGACCGGGCGATTCGCCGACCTCGCGTTCGACGAGTCACTGGAGATGTCCCCACGGGCCCGCGCCGGAGGCCTTCGCCGTGCTCGTCCGGCCACGAGCGGTTCGACGATGCGATATCCGAGTCGGCTCCTCACTGACGATCACAAGCGAGCGTTCGCGCAACGCACGTCGGTGCACGGCGGCATTGTCATCATCGATCAGTCGGGTTCGATGGACCTCGATGAGTCCGCCCTGCGCGGGTTGCTGCGACGAGCCCCCGACGCACTCGTCGTGGGTTACAGTCACCGACCCGGCGATGGCGGCGCGACGCCCAACGTCTGGATCTTGGCGAATCGCGGTGCGGTCGCGCGCACGTGCCCCTCGGGCAATGTTGGCAATGGTGTGGACGGGCCCGTTCTTCGGTGGGGAATTTCTCGCCGTCGACGCGACGAGCCATTTATCTGGGTGACCGATGGCCAGGTCACCGACTCACACGACCACTCCGATGACCAGCTCACCCAAGAGTGCGCCACGCTCGTCCGCCAGCATCGAATTCGACTGGTCCGAGAGATGAGCGACGTCGCACGTGTTCTGTCATGGGGGCGAACGACGAATCGCGCGCAGTGGAGTCAGTTTGGACGGATTGGACGAAAGTTGCAGGAAATGAAGGGGTTTTAGGCTCCTGTCACAGGCCAAGATTACTCTTGCAACGAACACCTGTTCGCCTTATGATGTACGAACAGGTGTTCGTGAAAGGGGCAGCCATGGCGGCAGTCGAAGTAGTTGAGAGTGAATCGTACGTCAGTCCTGATTCGCGTCCGTACCTGCGTTTGGTGACCACGCCACAGGTTTTTCGTTCCGGTCCGAGTCTGGCGCAGCGCCGGACGGCCCGCGCTCGCATGATGCAGCGACGTCGTCGCACGTTGGTTGGCCTCGGACTTGCGCTCGGTGTCGTGATTCTTTCGTGGCCGGGACACGCCTTTGGGGGAGTGACCGGCAGTGGTCTTCCTACCGACCTCGCCAACAGTTCAGTGCTCGCCTCGGGCATGGTCTACGTCGTGCAACCGGGCGACAGCCTCTCGTCGATCGCCCGATCGGTGAATCCCGTCAACCCCGCGCAGGCTCGCGCGGACCTGGTGCACGAACTGCATTCGTCGGTGATCGTGCCCGGCGAGCACATCCTTATCCCTTAATTTTCAAGGGTTTTGGGTGTATCCTTCGGTAATGCGTTGTCCTTTCTGTTCGGCAGATGACGACCGCGTCGTGGACTCACGCCTCGCTGAGGACGGTGTCGCCATCCGCCGCCGCCGGGAGTGCTCAAACTGCAATCAGCGCTATACGACGTTCGAGCGGATCGAGGAGATCGGCCTCTACGTCATTAAGCGCTCCGGCGAGCGCGAGCCGTTTGACCGCGCCAAGATCCTGCGCGGACTACGCGCCGCGAGCAAGAACCGTCCAGTCGACGAAGAGGTTCTCGAGGCCCTCGTGACGTCGATTGACGAGTCGCTTCGACTGCTCAATCGCGACGTCACGAGCGAAGAGGTCGGCATGGCGGCCCTGGAAGCGTTGCGTGACGTCGACGACGTGGCGTACGTGCGATTCGCCTCGGTCTACAAGGGGTTTGAAGGAACTGATGACTTCGCGCGAGAGATTGGCATGCTCGTCAAGACCACCGCACCAAAACTTCGCGGCTGATGCGCGCCCTCAACCTTCGGCCGACTTCGGCCATGGCCATCTACGCCCACCCCGACGACGCCGACGTCGCCGCGGGGGGACTCCTCGCCCAGTGGGCCGCCGATGGCTGCGCCGTACATCTCGTCGTCATCTGTAACGGGGCCAAGGGCTCGCACGCGCTCACCGCCGAAACCGGCTCGGTGCGCGACGTGCGTGGTGCCGAACTCCAGCTCGCGGCCGATCTCCTCGGTGCGACCACCCTCACCAGCCTCGATCAACCCGATGGCAGTGTGGCCAACGACGAGGAGCTGCGCGCCACGTTGGTGGGGCTCATTCGCGAACACAAGCCCCAAGTGGTGATTGGACCCGATCCCACGGCGACGTTCTTCGCGGGCGTCTACGTCAATCACCGCGACCACCGAGAGACGGGCTGGGCCCTCCTCGATGCGGTGGCGCCCGCGGCCGCGATGCCGCTCTACTTTCCCGAGATGGGTGAACCGCACCACGTGGATCAACTGCTGCTGAGTGGGACGCACGAGCCCGACGTGGTGGCCGACGTGTCGCGAACGATTGACACCAAGGTGAAAGCGATTCTCGCGCACTCCTCACAGCTGGCCGGCGACGCCGACGCCATCCGAGAGCTCGTGTACGGGCGAGCTGAGCAGGCCGGACGACCGATTGGCGTGCAGTTCGGTGAGGCATTCCGCAGTGTCGAACTCGCCTTCTGAGAATCCCACGGTCGATGAAGCGCCGATCCTGCACGTCGACCTCGACGCCTTCTTCGCGTCGGTGGAGGTTCTTGACGACCCCACGCTGAAGGGCAAGCCCGTCGCCGTCGGCGGCGGGGGAGATCGCGGCGTGATCGCGAGTGCGAGCTATGAGGCCCGCAGGTACGGCGTGCGCAGCGCGATGCCGAGCGTCATCGCGAAACGGAGATGCCCCAACCTCATCATCCTGCCGGGCCGTTTCGACCGCTACGAGGCATACTCACGACAGTTCCATGACATTGTGCGTGATCTAACACCGGACTACGAACCGCTCGGTCTGGACGAAGTCTTCGCCAACCTGCGCAGCCTTCGTCGTTTGAACGTGCGACCATTGAGCGCGGCAGCGGAGTTGCGACGTCGGATCAATGACGAACTGGGCCTGCTCTGCGGTGTGGGTCTCGGGCGAAACAAACTGTTCGCGAAGTTGGCGTCCAAGGAGTCCAAGCCCACCGTCGTTGACGGACGTCTCGTCGGCGGAGCCGGCGTCGTGTGGGTCAGCCCCACGCTCGAGCGTCAGTGGCTGGCCGAGTTGCCGGTGCGTGCTCTCTGGGGGGTGGGGCCCGCGACGGCGGCGAAGCTGCAGAAACTGGGCCTGCACTACGTCCGCGACTTGGCCAAGGTCGATGAGGTGACCTTGGCCGGACACGTGGGCGCCGCCATGGCGTCAACACTCGTCGCGTACGCGCACGGGGAGGATAAGCGCGAGGTCACGGTCGATCGAGTGCTCAAATCGGTCGGCCACGACCAGACGTTTGCGAAATCATTGGTGGGCATTGACGCCATCGTCGAGGCGGCCAAGGGCCACGCCGCGGTCGTCGCGCGGGCGCTGCGCAGCCAGCACCGCGTCGCACGCACGATCACCATCGCCGTGCGCTTCGACGACCTCACGAGCGTGAGTCGAAGTCAGACACTCTCCTTCGGTGTCGACGACGAGTACGCAATCCTCGCCATCGCCGAGGCGTTGCTCCAATCCATCGACATCCATAACTCCGTTCGTCTCTTGGCCGTCCACGCGTCTTCATTCCTCGAGCGCGACGACAACAATGTGCAAATGACGTTCGGTCTCGATCCCTCCTCCAGCAACGCCAGAGAGCAGGCGGAAGCGATATCGCGCGAGCGTCAGGTGAGCAACGAAGCGCTGCGCGACGCGGTTGACGAAGTCCGTGCGAAGTTCGGTAAGTCGTCAGTGGGAGTGGCCGCGGAACTTGGCGAACGCGGCGTGGAGATCGCGACCCAACGCGGTAGCAACGCCTTCGGACCGGAAAGCCACCAACACGGTGAGTGAAGAGCAGTAGGCGGCGGCCCCTCTTTGGGGTGAAGCCGAGGTGGGGCCGCCGGGGAATTCATAGGGTTATTCGTCGTCGGAGTTGTTTCGGATGAGTTCAATGGGGACCGTGCGGACGAATTGCGGCACCAACCCTTTGGCCCCGGTGAGACCGACCGACAGCGCAGTGATCCGCCACGGGTGCGGTGTAGGGGCCGGACATTCGCTGCGTGACGAATCAGTCCTGGGCGTCCTCGCCGCGCGGGTCGGCTGGCATCTCACGTCGGCGACGTCCGAGACACCACAGGAAGAAGTAGCCAATCTTGCCGACGGGGTGCGTCGATCGAGGCGGTCCGGCACCGGTACCGGGAACGGACACCGATCCGCTGCCGCCGGTCAGGCCGGCCAAGGGAATGTCGTTGGTGTCGGCGTACTTCGAAACCTTCGCCATGCGACGTTTCGGCTTTCTCGGCCGGTCGCCTTCTGTACCCATGTGAAGACCTCTCTCCGAGTCGTCATCGACTCGCACTGACAACTTACGGCAAGCGGTTGGGCGGCGTGTCCAGTTTGCCAATGCCCGAGGCGAGAATTACCGAATTCGGGACCTTCAACAGTCCGTCCTCCGTCTGCAGCGTGACGTAGGTGAGTCCAATGCCCAGCACCCACGCGTCGAGGACCCCGACCGTGCCGGAACGAATGCGAATGTGCTCGCCCACGCTGAAGGGACGTGCGAAGAGTAAGACCAGTGAGGCGAAAATGTTCCCGAGGCTCTGCTGGGCCGCGATGCCGAGCACCACGCCCGCGAGCCCGAAACCAATGATCAGATGGCCGAGGGAGACGCCCAGGAGCGCGAAGACCGCAATGAGGACGAGCAGGTAGCCAACACCCGTGGCGACCAGGCGAACAACGGCCCCGGCCGCCTCACTGGATCGTCGAGCGAGGAATCGGCCCATGGCGTCGGCGAGGCGCCCCACGGCGTAGATGCCCGCGATGAGCAGAATCGGCACCGTGATCCACGTCACGACCGACGAGTGCGGCGTGAGGCCGTGGCGTCGATCGAGTTCATTCTTGACGATGATCGCGGCCACCCCGATGAGACCGGCGACGATGCCGTGGAGCCAGACTGATGTGAGCGTGGGAGGCGTTCCGCGTGGTTTCTTGCGTGCCATTGACTTAGAGCCTACGCAAGAACCTTCGTCGTTCTTCGTGGCGAGCTGCTTTCCGGTCGGAGATTGTTGGCGCTCTAGACCAAGTGCCAACAATCTCCTCCGGTGATCACGCCCCGTTGATGAACGCGGTCAATCGGGGCTATCGAAGCGATTCGTCCCGCAGAGACCGGAGGGGCAGAGGGCCGAATCGAGGTCCTCTCCAAGGACGAATCACTCGTAAACTTCCCAACCTCCTCTCAGATGTGATTGACGCTGACTCTTTCAAAGCTGCTCGAAATGAAGCGAACAATCTTGCGAATTTGGCGAGGCGGTTGAGGCGCCACGTCGTGGTAGCGCGTCGTGGTACAGGGCGTGTAAAGCGTGGCACCTTGACGGTGGCACGTGACGGGCGTGTGCTGGGCGGCGCCGGCGTTTTTCGCGCCGCTGACGAACGCGAGCATTGAACGTAACTGTCCAGTCCGTGGTTCCTGGGCCGCGTGCCGGGCATGACTCGAGACGCCCGATTCGTATGTTTCGCGGTCGCGATCCGAGCGCATCGTCATCTCGACGGCGAGCCACACTGGGGACTGGAACTCGCCGTGCTCGACGTCAGGGCGTTCGTTCTCCGCGATCCAAGAGGGATTGAACCAGTATTTANNAGACCTGACCGAATCGGTTCCGCTCTGGGGGAGCGATCGAGTGCACGAGATTGGCGCAAGGAAGTTATATTGAAGGTTCACAATGAAGTCTCGGTTCAAAGAATCGGGTCTGAAAAACCCTGTGAACCCTTGCTGTCAAAGGTAAGCGAATAGTATCATGGAACAGAAGACGCGCAACGGGAGTTTGTAAGCGGAGATGTTCGAAGCAATCGATAGAGGTCTTTATGGATGAAATTGGTCCATCATACGGAGAACTGGCCTCCTCCTTCGCTGCTATCGCACGAACGCTCTTCGTCGAGAAAACTGTCTCGGGCACCCTTCAGAGGATTGTCGATTTCGCTCAGGCCACGGTCGGAGGGTGCGACGCCGCGAGCATCTCACTCTTAACCGGGAAGGCTATCGCGACCCCTGTTTTTTCGGATCCCGTTGCGCTGGAGATTGACGCCTTCCAGTACGAGTTGAACGAAGGACCGTGCCTCGACGCTATTCGCGACGATCCCATCCATTATTCGCCGGACCTCACGACCGACCTTCGCTGGCCCCGGTTTGGACCTCGGGCCGTCGCTCTGGGCATGCGCAGTCTCTTCTCATGTCGTCTCTCCTCTGACGTCACGCTGGGATCACTCAATCTGTACGCCCGCATGCCCGAGGCGTACGACGATATTGACCGCACGAAGGCCATTATCTTCGCGTCACACGCCGGGATCGCGCTCGGCGCAGCCGGCGTGCTCGCGGAATCAACAGTCTCGCTCGACAGCGAAATGAAGCGTTCGGAGAACCTCGAGATTGCCCTGACGACGCGCGAAGTGATCGGTCAGGCCGAAGGAATTCTGATTGAACGCGAACGTCTCACGCCGGAACAGGCATTCGACGTCCTTCGAAAGGCCTCACAGAATCTCAATCTGCGTCTTCGCGATCTCGCGCAGTACGTCGTCGATACTGGCGAGGTTCCAGAAAAGTAGCCGCGTACGGAACCAACCGTCTCGCAAGCACTGTAAAACGCACGAATCTTTGACACTCAAGAAAGTCCAAGAGTTTTCAAATGCGTTTCTAAGAAATGCATGCCTACACTTTTTTTGTAGTCGTTACATTGAAAGTGGAGCGCAACGTTGCGTTTCAAGAGAGTGGGGCAGTAATGGTCGTATTTGGATTGATTCTTCTCATCATCGGATTTGTGTTGGCGATCAAGATCCTGTGGTCCATTGGAATGATCGTCTTGCTTGTTGGACTCGTCCTGTGGGTCCTCGGTGCCGCGGGTCACGCCGTCGGCGGCAGGAAGCACTACTACTAAAGAGCCGCAGACGTCGTTCGTGACGTCAAGCCAACCGCGGTTGGGTACTCCTTTGATTCTTTCAGGGGTTCGCCGCGACCAAAAAGCAAAATGAAGCGGTGGTGCATAACCAAAGCCACCTTTTTAGGGAGGATTCACAATGGCAGGACTTACTGGAATGGGCCTTAGTGCTGTGGCGATCATCGCGGGCGCAATCATGCGATTCGCGATATCGGTACAGACAACTGGATTCAATATCAACAAAATTGGCATTATCTTGATGATTGCGGGCGTTATCGGCTTTCTCATCTCTACGGTACTCTTCGCGTCAACGCGTCGAGCAGCGGTTGGTGGTGGGACCCACACGCTGCATACCGAGACCAGGGACTCTGAAGGTCACGCCGTCGTCCAGGACAAGATCGAGACGTAGGCAACGATTCCCCTCGCCGTGAAGAGCGGCCCTGCGCTTCGCGGCGGGGGGATCTCGCTTCGGGCGAGATACTGATGTCAGATCGGGTTCGTTGATTGCGAAATGATGCGCAAGCGTTCCTGCGCGAAGGTTGGCGCGGCCACGTAAGGTCAACTGCGACGGACCCATTCTGATTGCCCGCTGGGTGAGAGGCACGAGCCCGTCAGGTAGGAAATGAGTTTCGCTGCATGCCGGATTGGCGAATGTCGAAAGAGCTTCGACGTGGTATCCGCTGATTTCTCGCGACCGAAATGGGCGAGATGCATCGAGCACTCATCGCCTCCGAGATGACCTAGGTGCGGCATGTCGCCGACGCCTGATGAGTTGAGGAGAAACGAATGGCAGGCTTAACGGGCATGGGATTAAGTGCCGTGGCCTTGATTGCGGGCGCGATTATGCGCTTTGCGATCACGGTGCAGGGAAAGGGATTCAACGTTTCAAAGATTGGCGTCATTCTCATGATTGCCGGTGCGGCTGGCTTAGTAATTTCGAGTGTCCTCTTCGGAATGACTCGAAAACAGGGTGGTGGCACACACACGATGCACAGTGAGACCAGTGACGCTCAAGGTAATTCCGTCGTGCAGAACAAGGTCCAGACGTAAAGCTAAAGAGGTTCGTGGACGAGGCAACGTAATACAGTTTGCGTTGCCGGTTCCACTTTGAGTTCTCGTGGTCGGAGTTGTCGAGGATTCTGAGTCCTCCGGTACCGTGTCATCGCGCCGAACTGTTGTGAGTTTCGTCGACGCCACACATCTACTAGGTTCGTGTTCGCCACCCGTACGAAAGGACAAAATCCACCATGTCTGATTTCTTGACCGACGTAAAGACCCTGCGCGAGAACGCCCGCAAGAACATCAAGAAGGGACCGGTCACCGACTCGTACGGGGCCGACCTTCCCAAGGTCCTTGACGTACTGAACCAATCACTGGCGACAGAGTTGATCTGCGTCTTGCGTTACACGCAGCACCACTTTGCCGCCAAGGGCCTCAACGCGGAATCGGTCGCGGCAGAGTTCTTGGAGCACGCCAAAGAGGAGCAGGGCCACGCGGAATTGATTGCCGCACGCATTTCGCAACTCGGTGGCGATGCCGACTTCAACCCCGACACCTTGAGCGCGCGGGCTCACTCGGAGTATGAGACCGCCGACACACTCACGGCAATGATTAAGGAGAACTTGGTTGCGGAGCGCATCGCCATCAGTTCGTACACCGAGATCATCGCGTGGTTGGGTGATGGCGATCCGACGACTCGCCGGATGCTCGAAGAGATTCTGGCCGTCGAAGAGGAGCACGCGGACGACATGGCCAACCTCCTCGAGAAGGACTAGGGGCGCCTTCGCTTCTCCACAAGAGTTGCTCGGCGTGGCGTCGCCGCGAGTAGAGTCAAGTCACCTTCAACAACGAGGGTTTCGAGGGAGACCATCGTCCACTCTGTGAAACCCGGTTCGTTTGTGATCACGAGATTGAAGTTTCAACGCACACTCTGTCGCCAAGATGCGCCGTTTCGCGGGACAGCCTTCGCATGAGTACGTCTGAACTGAGCGCCACCGATCTCGCGAGCGACGTGTGCGAGCTTCCTCAGGCGCGAGGACCAGTGACCGAATCGCTGTTCAAGGCGCTCGTTCGTTCGCCCGGATCGATGAGCGACGCGGTTGCGGACCAGCTCTTCGTCGATTGTCCGCTCTTTGGAGAGGACACGCCACTCGCTCTCTACAGCCTCTACGAACTTCACTATCGCGGTTTCCTCAATGTTGCGGAGGGCTGGGAGTGGGACTCGAACTGTTTGGAACTTCGCCGAAACCTCGAACGGGCGTTCATTCGTCAACTCCGCCATGAAGTGAAAACTCTCTATGGTTCGGTCACGGTCGCTCCTGACGACGTCGTCCAGGCGTTGCGCGAATTGATGACGAGCGCCGGCCCATCACTCTCGACATTCATGTCCGTCGACGGGACACCCCAACACATGCGCGAGTTTGGTATCCATCGCTCGCCCTACCAAGGCAAAGAGGCCGATCCGCACACGTGGGCGATTCCTCGACTGAAGGGTCAATCGAAGGCCGCGCTCGTCCTGATCCAGTTCGGAGAGTACGGAGATGGCCAGACGTCCAAGATGCACGCGGAACTCTTCAGCGACGCGCTTGAAGCGATGGGTCTCGAACGCCGCTGCGGCGCGCACCTGGACGCGGTCCCCGGGGCTTCGCTGTCCGCCGTTAACCTCGTCTCACTCTTTGGACTGCATCGGCGCTGGCGAGGTGCGCTCATCGGGCACCTCGCGCTGTTCGAAATGTGTGCCGTTGACCTGATGAGCCATCAAGTGGACGCCATGCGCCGACTCGGGATGGACGGCGCGATTCCGTTCTACGAAGCGCACGTGGCGTCGGACGTTGCGCACGAGCGAATTGCCCTCAATGAAATGGTCGGAGGACTTCTCGTTGACGAACCCAGTCTGAGCGACGACGTGGTGTTCGGCGCGCGAGCACTGGATCTCATTGAACGAAAGTTCGCCGAACGTCTTCTCTCGGCGTGGTCAGTGGGCGAGTCGTCACTTCGTCGCTGTGAGCAGCAGTCGCCCAGGGACTTCCAGGCGTCGGCGATGACCCCAATGTTCTTCCTTACCTAAGCCGGCTAAGAAGTTGAGCGTGCCGCGGCGCCAAATTTGACTGGCCCGTACCGCCGACGGAAGGCAATGTAGATACCACCACCGGCGATGATTGGCATCCAATAGGTCACGAGTCGATAGGCCAACGTGGCAATAATTGCGCGACCACTCGGCACACCGGCGAGTACGAGCAGCCCGCTGAGACTGGCTTCGACGATGCCGAGCCCCCCCGGGGTGATGGGAAAAAGGGCGATGACTGCGGTGGCGGCATAGGCCAACAGGACGAGTGGAGCATTCGGCTTCGCTCCAGTCGCTCGCAGTGCCGCGAGCAGGGCGAAGTAGTCGAAGCCAATGCGTCCGCCAATCAGCAGCACCGCCTCGCGCCACCGCTTACCCAGGTTGGTGCGAACGAGATTGCGCTCCTCCACGAGTCGTTCGCCGAGGTCCTTGGTCTTCTTCTTGCGTTTCGGCAGGGCATTGAGAAGGCGCTGAAGACCCGAGGCCATCTTCATCAGCGGCTTGTCCGTCGTGAGCAAGACGGCGCCCGCGCCAACGATCAGGAAGAAGCCCACGATGCCGAGAATCGCGGCGTGTTCGAGTCCCGGACTAATCCGCACGCCACCCAAAATGGCGGGCACCGCGCACACGGGCAAGATGAACAGTCCGGCGAGCCCGATGATCGCCGACACGGCGAGACCGCCGCCTGCCTGGGCCGAATCAATACCGCCCATCGAAAGCATTTGGTACTGCACGCCGGCTCCGGCGACGTCACCCGCCGGCAGGACGTTCGTGACCGCGTTGCCGACGAGAAGCGCGGCCACGACGGAGAACCATAACTTGGTACGTAACAAAATCCGAAGCAACGTCGCCGCACACGCGAAACTCACGATCTCGGCGATCAGCATGACGAAGAGCCACAGAAACGAGAGATGAAAGAGCTTCGGCCACGCCGAGATGACCTTGGTGAACGCCGGAAGTGCAACGTAAAACGCAATGCCGGTGACGACGACGGCGGCAATTCGAGCAAAGGGCTTTTTCGCCTTTTTCTGTTTTGTTGGCTCTTCGATTCGTCCAATCTATGGCCGAGTTGACACCTATTCGGCATAACTTTGGATTTCCTGAGAAGCAACGTTCGCTGGCAATTGAAAAATCCCGAGATTCTGTTCCGCACTACGATCTTGGGGGCTCCGAGCCGAGTCGCAGTACCGTATGTGTCGACGGAGTGACAGGCCCCAATTCATGGCGCCGGCGTCGAGACCATTTGATGACAGCACTACCTCGCGAGCGCTACACGTACACGCGATGTCGAAAGGTCGTCGAAGTACTGTCGAGGGATGCAACGTTGTCGCCAATCGCTAGGAGACCGCGCCGCGGGCGCGAAGTTGGCAATGGGCGAACACCGGTGTAGCGATCAATGAGTTACGTCAACTCACCGGTGCGTGAGGCAAAACTTCCTGACCGTGTGCACCCGAGCTTTCGCCCGGATATCCAAGGACTTCGCGCGATCGCCGTCATTCTCGTCATCCTTGCTCACGCTCAGGTTCCCGGATTTGAGGGTGGTTACATCGGTGTCGACGTGTTCTTTGTCATCAGCGGATTTGTGATTACAAATCTCCTGCGGCGTCAGCCCTCTGACAACGTGCGGCACAATCTCGCCTACTTCTACGCGCGGCGAATCCGTCGTATTGTGCCAGCCGCCACACTGACCCTGGTCGCCACAATCTTCGCCGCGTACTTCTTGCTCGGCGTGAACTTTGTGCCGCAACTTCTGGGCGACGTGCGGTGGTCGTCGCTCTTCTCCGCCAACTTTCGACTGATCAGAACCGGGAGCAACTATTTCATTCCCGGTGTCGCGCCCTCACTCGTGACGCACTTCTGGTCGCTGGCGGTGGAGGAGCAGTTCTATCTCTTCTTCCCCCTCGTCGTCTTCACGCTCGCGCTGTTGACGCCACTGCGCGCTCGTGCGACAACCCTCGGCCTCTTTCTCGTCGCCGCCATTGGTGCATCGGCCTGGTACTCGTGGCACCTGACGCCCATTAATCCGACCGCGGCCTACTACTCTCCCTTCACGCGGTTCTGGGAGATCGCACTCGGTGGTCTCATGGCGTTGTTACCGAGTGCGTGGGCCCGGCGAACTCCCTTGCTCAACGCCGCATTGGCCACGTTGGCCTTTGTCGGGCTCGGGCTGGCGGTCTGGAAACTCAATGCCCAGAGCGTGTATCCCGGCGTCCTGGCATGGTGGCCGTGCGGCACAGCGGCGATTCTTCTATGGACTGGGCAGGGGAGCGCAGTCGGCGGACCCGCGTCCTGGCTGTCGTGGCGGCCGCTGCGCTACATCGGCGACATCTCCTACTCGTTGTACTTGTGGCACTTCGTGTGGCTCAACCTGCCGCTGCAGATGGTGCACCCGCCGACGTCTATGTGGGCGCGCGAGATCGAGATTGCGGGAACGTTCCTGTGCGCCGTGATCTCGTATCACTTGCTCGAGAATCCAATCCGTCGTTCGAAACGCCTGGATCGCGATTTCATCGCAGTGTTGCTGGTGCTGGTCGTGTGCGTGGGGTGCTCGTGGGACTCGACGTTGATCGTCGGGCACCTGGCGCACATTCACTTCAGGTTCTAGGCGGGTCAACGGTCAATGTACATCGGCAACGTCGGCGAAACCAGCACGTGATACACCAGCCCGAGTTCGTGCGTGACGTAGGTCGCGATGACGTTCTCACCGACGTAGCTGAAGTGAATACCGTCGCTTGATCGCAGCACTGAGGGGATCCGATTGACGGGCGCGGCGTTCTGGTACTGACCATGAATGTTGGCGAACAGATCCCAGGTCGGGAGAAAGGCCATGCCCGGGACGGATTGCTCGACCTTCAAGAAGACTGAATTGATCAACACCATGTTCTGTCGATAGGCATTGGGCTGCATGATGGGCATGCCAACCCACAGCACGTAGGCGCCACTCTTGGTGGCCGCGGTGGCAATGCCGGTCACGATCTTGGTATAGGCCGCAATCCAGGGCGCCGACCCGAAGGCCACCACGTGACCGTCGACCCGAAGGTTCTGCTCGTCGTTGGCGCCGAATGTGGCGATGACCAACTGCGGGTGATACTGCGCGAGGAGCACCTTCTCCTTCGCGGGCCAATTGTAAAACCATGGCGTGGTGAGACCACTCGATGATTTGTCCGCCTGTACCAACGTCAGTACCCGGTCGTTACCGATCTCTCTCGCGATTCCCCACCCGAGATCGTTGCCGAGTGAGTCACCGATCTCGAGCACGGTGCAGCGTCCGCTCACTGTTGTCGGAATGCTCCGCAACGAACTCGTGGCACTCGTTGGCAGCGTGGTGGTGGAAGGGGTCGTCGTTGTGGTCGTCGATGGCGGCGAACCGGTATTGAAGTGACAGCCTCGCCCCGGTTGGCTGAATGCTGCGGCGTTTACATCGGGCGAGGGGAGTGGTGCAATGTTGTCCGTGGGTTTGGTCGTGGTCGACGTAGCGATTGACGTCGTCGTGGAACCCGACGTTGGCTTTGTCGTGGTCGTTGCGGAGGCGACCGATGTGGTGGTGGACGTCGTCGCGGAGTGTGAAGGTGGGTCGTACTTCAGTTGGAATCCGNNAATGACCGTGACGAGTGTGCCGATAGGTGTAAAGGGGAAGACGGTCTGCGCGCTCGCGAAGGGCATCTCGACGCACCCGAGACTCTGTGGGAAGCCGTAGGAGTAGCGAGGGAACTCGTGCAATGCGTCGCCACCGTTGAAGTACGAGACCCACTGAATGTCGGGGTCGCTGTAATGGCTGCCATCAGGGTTGGTGCCGGACATTGTGGTGGAGAGATAGCGCACGTAGACCGGAAACGTACCGGTCTGCGTGGGTGCTTCGGAGATTCCGGTGTTCACTAGCGTGCGGAACTGAACGTGATCCTTCACGTAGAGGGTTAGGGTTTCGGGCGATCCCTCGGAAACGATGACGTAGTCGTACGACGTTGGGTCCACCTTGTGGGCCGACACGGCAGCAATGAGATCGCTCCACGTCGTGGAGTCGGCGATTCCCGTGGTCGGAAGATTAGTGACGCTCTGGAAGTTCATAAGCGCGCCGCGAAGTATCGCGCCATTGGCGCCGACCTTCCATTGGCTCTGCAAGGTCGGGGGCAGGTCCGGGTACTTCCACGTGAACGTGCCGTTCGCCGGCTGCGTGGGATCGCTCTGCGGAGAAGTTGCGCTGAAACTGACCGGCAGGTAGTTGAGTTCGGCGAGCAACTGCTCTTCCCACGTTGTACTCGTCGCCACCGTTGCGACGTGTGGACGCACCGAAGTGAACGAACACGTGGGTGCACACGTCATGCGCGTTGGCAGAAGAATCGTGTAATTCGTGGCGGGCTTGATCGAACCGGTGATCACCGCTTGCACGTCACGGGCGCTGATCTGTTGCCACGTGGTGGCGAGTGCGGGCCGCGTGTTCAGCAGCGGAAGATTCTTCACCTTGGTGTTCGCACTGAAGTGCAGTCGCAGAATTGGCATGCGCGCCGTGAGGGAAGTGGCGACGTCACTGGAGATCGTGAACGAGCGAGTTCCCGTGGTGGCCGAAGCGCTAATCGCGGGAGCCAACGTGGCGCCAAGGATCCCCACGGAGAGGGCAATTGCCGCCGGGAATCGTCTGGTCACTTACACAGAATAGTCATCGTTCTCCCAATTACTTCGGCGCCTACGCTGGAGACGAACAAGGAGCGACCATGGCAATGCTGAAGACCGTCGGCGTCATCATTCTCATCGGAGTGGCGCTGTGGATCATCTTCGCAATCATTGGCTTTCTCGCCTTTGCGGTATGGACGCTCATCAAAATCTTGATCATCGCCGCCATTGTCGGAGTGATCTACCACCACTTCACACATCAAAAGGCCCGCAGAGAACCCCGGTAGGCTTGCTCTTTCTGGCGGCGTGGCCGAGTGGTTAGGCAGGGGCCTGCAAAGCCCCGTACTCCGGTTCGAATCCGGACGCCGCCTCCAAATGAGCATGACCNNATTCGTTCGGGGTGAGGTAGTTGAGCGCGCTGTGGCGTCGGTTTTCGTTGTAGAAGGGGACTCGCGCAAAACCTGGCCGCTCAAGAATGAGACCTTCGGCCCTATTGCTGGTGGTGCCGATGGCTCAATGCTGGTGGTGAGTTATCACCCGACACTGTTTTGTCGGTGACGGCATCGTAGACGTGGAAGGCAGATGGACCAAGACATTCGGCTCGGAGAGATTGACGGTATTCCGGTTGGCATCAATTGGAGCATCCTCGTCATTTTTTTCCTCATTGTGTGGGAGTTGGCTGACTTGGCGCTGCCCGCGTATCACCCTCATGATGCGACGGCGCTCTACTGGATCGCTGGAACTGTTACGACTCTCTTGTTCTTTGTCTCGCTGTTGGCGCACGAGTTGTCGCACGCCGTGGTCGCCAAGCACAACGGCATCGGCGTAAGGCGCATCACGTTTTGGTTATTCGGCGGCGTGTCCGAACTCGAGGGTGACGCGTTGTCACCGGGCGTCGATTTTCGCATCGCTGTCGTCGGACCGCTCACGAGTCTGGTGCTCGCCGGTGTGTTCGGCGTCGTCGAACTCGTCCTTCATCAAGCGGGCGTAGGCGGGCTGTGGGCCCCCGCGCTCGGGTGGTTAGCGTGGATGAACCTCCTGCTGGGGGGTTTCAACTTGATTCCCGCCGCGCCGCTCGATGGCGGTCGAATACTTCGCGCAATTCTCTGGCGCCGCAGCGGTGACCGACTGAGTGCTGCCACTGCGGCGGCCCACGCCGGCCAAGCGTTTGCCTACGCTCTCATGGTCCTGGGCGTCTTGGAGTTTCTCGCCGTGGGGATCATCGGTCTTTGGTTCGTCTTCATGGGATGGTTCCTTCTCAGCGCTGCGCGCGCTGAAGAGAACGCAGTCGTCATGCGCTCTTCTCTGGCCAAAGTTCAGGTTCGTGACATCATGACCAGGGACCCGGTCACGTTCGCGTCGACGACCACGGTGGCTGACCTGATTGATAACCAGATGCACCTCCACCGATTCAATTCCTATCCGCTGACTGGTGCGGACGGCAAGCTCGAAGGTCTCGCGACGATGGCCAGAATTCGTCACGTGGCAGGCAACGTCCGCGACACGACTCGATTATCAGACATTGCATGTCCGTTGTCAGAGATTCCAATCGCCGCGCCCAACGAATCCATTGTGGACCTTCTCCAACGCATGCAAGCTTCGCCAGACGGGAGAGCATTCGTCGTCGACGAGACCGGTAACTTCGTGGGCATTGTGTCGCCTAGCGATATCGCTCGTTACGTGCAACTATGCATGTTGCAATCCCGGAGCCGTCCGATTCGAGCGGGCTGAGGCGAAGATCGTGAACTTCGTGTCCGGGCGAACTCCATTGGAGCAGGCCGGCCACGAGGGTGAGATGGAAGGAAAGGTGTGCCATGAGTGAATCGATCAATGGTCTGGTGGTAGTGGCGATTATGCGCGATGAGGCGCGAATATGGACTTCTGGAGTGGAGCCGGGNNGAGTCAATCTCGGAGTCGGTTGGCGCTGCTCACTCGATTCTCTTGGTTGGTCATGGTAAAGGCAAGGCCAATGAGATGCTGAATCTTACGCAGTATTGGGAGCGTAAGCGCCCCGACATCGCTCTCAAGGTGGTCGGAGCGATTGACAGTGACCTCGAGTCACTCACCCAGGATCAGGTGCTCGCCATCGCTCGCGACTGGTTCGAGCAGAGCCGAGAGTTCATCTAGTCCGGGTCTTCAGTCAGTGCCGAGCCGGTCCGTGTTCGAAGATCTCCCCAGCAGTGACGTGACCTCTTCGTCGGTCGTCTGGTTGAAGTCCTCGTACCATTCGCCGACCGCCTGGAATTGGGTGGGAACGAGCAGGCTGATCACCTCATCGGCCAGTGTCCTCAATTCGGCGACGGCCTCGCGCGGCGACACCGGGACCGCGACGATGATTATCTTGGCCCCGCGCGCTCGAGCAACCTCGACCGCGACTCGAGCGGTGGCACCGGTGGCTAGACCATCGTCAACGATCACGACCGTTCGTCCGATCAGCGCGAGGGCCGGACGGTCACCGCGGTAGAGCTCCACGCGGCGAATGAGTTCGGCGCGCTCGTGCCGCACCACCTCGGCGATCGTGTCTTTCGAGAGCCCAAGTTGTCGGACGAGTTGCGTATTGAGTACCTGTGCGTCATCCTCACCGATGGCTCCGAAGGCGAATTCGGGATGAAAGGGCACGCCTAACTTGCGCACCACCAGGACGTCGAGCGGACAGGCGAGCGCCTGGGCGACTTCGAACGCGACTGGCACTCCGCCTCGTGGCAGTCCGAGCACCACCGGCCGTTCGGAAGTGAGATACCCCAAGCGTTCACCGAGGAGCTGGCCCGCTTCGCTGCGATCTTGAAACGTGGTGGGCGAACTCATGACGCTACAGGCCCGTCGGATAGGTTTCGGGAGGTTCGCCCGCATCCCACAGGGGAGTCAGTTCGAGCGGTTCCAGGGCTCGCGTGTGATCGAGGTGGATCACGATATCGAACTGTTGGATCAGGTCGGCTTCGAAGTAATGGCTCTGTAGTTCGGTGTCGGGACGATAGATAACGCCGATCGCGCGCTCGAGGCGAGTGCCTGCCAACGCTTCGTCGACGGCGAGGTCGTGGGTAGGCACCCAGAATTGGCGAATACCTGCGGCGTGCAACATTGCTTCGTGGCTGTCCGGGCGAGCCGAGCGAACACGTTTTCGTTCGGTCGGGCCGCCCCAATCGGAGGCGGCGGTGACGAACCCGGTGTTGGTACTGAATCCAACGAGTAGCGCGTCGTCGCCGTATCGCTCGCGGGCCAGTTGACCAATGTTGAGTTCGCCTCGTGCGCCCATCGAAGTTGCCCGGGCATCGCCCACGTGCGAGTTGTGCGCCCACACGACCACCTTGGTGGGTGCGGACCCTTGACTGAGATAGTCGATCAAATGGTCGAGGGTGTTCGCCATGTGCGAATCGCGTAGATTCCACGACGAGACGTTGGCCCGGTACATGAGGCGGTAGTACTGCTCGGCATCGTGCACGAGTTGGGCATTCTGCTCGGCGTAGAACTGCTCGTCCTCGTTGGCGACGCCTTCGGCGAGCAGGTAGTTGTCCGATTGGCGACGCAGTTCGAGCAGTTGCGATATGACCGCGTCCTCGCACGGGTCGGCCGCGCCGCTCGCGATGGCGTACCCGTACGCTTGGCCATCGTCGCCCACGTGGTCGAAGCACGAGTAACGTTCGCGAGCTCGACGGGCCTCCTCGGGATCGACTCGCTCGAGGTACTTGACCACCGCTTCGATCGAAGCGCGCAAGCTGTAGAGGTCGAGACCGTAGAAGCCGACCTTGGTCGACGGGCTCGACTGCGCGTCGTTGCGCGCCCTCAGCCACTGGACGAACGCCAGCACGTCGCGGTTCCGCCACATCCAAGTCGGGAAGCGACGAAAGCCTCCCAGCGAAGTGTTCGCGTCGTCGTCGTTGGAGTCGCCCATCACGTAGCGGTTAACCCGATAGGTGTCGGGCCAGTCTCCTTCAATGGCCACCGCGTTGAACCCGAACTCGTCAATAAGTCGTCGAGTGATTCGGGCGCGTTCCCGGTAGAACTCGTGCGTCCCGTGCGAGGCTTCGCCGATGAGTACGAGTCGACGTCCACCGACGAGTTCCAGTAGTTCGTCGTAGTCCTCGACGGCCCCCGTAACGGGTCGAGCGAGCCGAGTGAGCGTTCTCACTGATTCGTTGCCCAATGGTCGAGACCACATAACTCGACTATCACTCGAGAACGAAGAGCTCGCCAGGGCCATTGGTCATTTCTTCACTCGTCGTGCGAGGAACAAGGTCTTTTGCGACGATGGCCGGACTCGTGGCCATCGAGACCGGCAGCCGCGGTGGAGGCACCGTCGGAGATGATGGATATTCAGTGGGCCGCCCGGATCTTGATCCCGGCACCTTGGGATGTCGCGATCAAGCGACGAGTGCAACTCTGGAGGTGTTTGCATTGACTATGAGATGAATGTTGGTGTCGTCGAGTCGCGACGCTGCCCCTGAGCCCGTCCCTTAAGGATGCTTCCAATCAAACGTTCGGAAGTCCGATGCGTTGCGGTGAAGTTTTCATATATCGCACCAATGGATTGTGGCGCACCTTGGCACAGGGTGGCTCACCTGCATGGGACCTGCAAAGCCCCGTACTCCGGTTCGAATCCGGACGCCGCCTCAAATTGAGCATGACCCCGCCCGCGGGACCACTTTGCCCCAACGACCAAAATGCTGGGCCATTAGATAGACGTGGTTCGTCAAAGTCAGATAAGACTTCACGGCCAGTATCGATTCATCTAGCGTTCAGATGTGCTGGCGTGAATTCACGACAAGAGGGAGTCGCATGACGAAGCCGAAGCGTCGTGTCACTCCCAAGTCCTCGCGCACCAATGCAAAGGAGCAGGCGAAGGGTAACGTGCCACTCTGGCGCACGTACCTACACGCTCTCGGGCCAGGACTGGTCACGGGAGCGTCGGACGACGATCCATCCGGCATCGCCACCTACGCCCAGACGGGGGCCAAGTTCGGGCTCGGCATGTTGTGGGTCGCGCTCGTCACCTTCCCCTTGATGGCGGCCGTACAGGAGATCTGTGACCGCACGGCGCTCGCGACTGGCAAGGGACTGGGCGAACTTATCTTCATTCGTTTCTCCAAGTCGTGGCGCGTCGCGATTGGCTTCCTCATCGCGATCTTGATTATTGCGAATGCGCTCAACATCGCTGCCGACCTGGTTGCCGTCGGAGCGGGAATGCATCTCCTCCACGCCGGACCCGAGGTCCTGTGGGCCGTCCTCGCGGGCGCGGCAATCATCGTGCTACTGATTTCGGGATCCTTTCCTCTACTTGCGAAGGTCCTCAAGGTGTTATGCGCAGCGCTCCTGGCGTACATCCTCGAACTGTTTTTCGTGACGATTCCATGGGGCAGCGTCCTCTTCAACTCTGTCGTGCCGCATTTTCAGTTCAACAAGGCGTACGTCGCGATCTTGGTCGCTGTGCTCGGCACGACGATCTCGCCGTATCTCTTCTTCTGGCAAAACATGGAGCGTCTCGAGGACTTGCGCGCAGAGCCTCGCGGCGGAGATCTGCCAATTCCGCTTCCACGTCGCTCGAAGGTGGACGCCAGGACGAAGCGGTCGGAGAGCCGTTTCGACGTCTTCTTCGGGATGGGGTTCTCGAACGTGGTGATGTTCGCGATCATCGTCGTCACTTCGTTGACCATTGGAAAGCACGGACACCACGTCACTATCAATTCGCCGGCGCAGGCCGCCACGTCGCTCAAGCCCGTCGCTGGTCGATTCGCGACGTACATCTTCGCGCTCGGCTTCATTGGCTCGGGCATGTTGGCAATTCCCGTTCTCGCCGGCGCCGGATCGGCCGGCATGGCGGGACTGCTCGGACGTCCGACGGGATTCTCGAAATCGCCACGCAAGGCGCCGGTCTTCTACGGTCTCGTGGTCGCGGGAATGCTTATCGGCATGGCGCTGAGTCTCTTCAATATAAATCCGATCTCGTTGCTCGTCTTCGTCGCCATCGTCAACGGCGTCGCGGCGGCGCCGTTCCTCGTGGTCACGATGATGGTCGCGTCGGACCGGGGGATCATGGGCAACTACATCAACGGAAAACTCGCGTTGACGCTCGGCTGGATCACCGTGGCGCTTATGGGGCTCGCAGCCGTCGCGCTGTTGATCGTTGGCTGAACGAAAAGCCGTTTCGTTACGCGTCGCGAGTTGCCATCTTTCGCGCGCCCAGTGCGCTCCACACGACGATCCATCCGACGATCACGAGGACCGCAACGAATCTCGATTCGGGAATGAGCGCCGACGCGTTCGCGCCCTGCGGGCCGTTCCCGCCCCCGAAGACCATCGGGAGAGCGGCCGGTTCCAAATGGGCCGTCGCGAGGCCAACGAGTCCTCGCTGAACATTGATGAGGTGGGCAATGTGCGCGCGTGCGAGCAGTGGCGTGAGAATGACCTCATAGACCAGCATGATGATGACGGCGACCGTTCGTTGGCCGAGTAAGGAGCCGAGACCGAGACCGACGATGAAGCCAATGGCCGCTTCGAGTTCGAGCCAGAGGCCCGTGCGGACCATCAATCCGGTGGAGGGGGAGAGAAACTCCTGGGAGTAGGCGAAGTAGTTCTGCTTCGCGATCACCACCGCATCGCTTTGCAGTTTCTGCTTCGACGGCATAATGAAGCCCGGAGGGGCATTCTTCTGGTCCGAGATCGTGCCTTGGTGGGTTGCGCGGTCGTACTGGCACGGCACGTTTATGGCGAGCGGCCCGTTGTAATTGAAATTGCACAGCGTGGCACCCACGTGGTCCACGGCGAACGTGTCGAATGCCGAACTCGAAAGACCGGCGGGGACGGTGACGCTGTCGTACGACAGCGTCCGAGGGGCCGCGACACAGCAGACCACACAGACAATCGTGAAGCCCAACGCGACGATCGACGTGATGATCGCGAGACCGGCAGGGATCCGCGCGAAGTACAGGGCGACGCGTGAGCGTCCGGTCACGACGAGGTGGCGGAACATTCCCTCCGTGAGGTCGACTGATCCCGCCGTGCAGCCCAGCATCGCGGCCATGATGAAGCCGAAGATGTACATCACGCCCGCGGTGAGATTCGTGAAGATGTCGTAGCCACCGGCCGGTGCGTAGGACTTGGGGTCGACGGCGTGGGCCACGAGTCGTATGACGAGGAAGATCGTTGGTATGCCGATGACGACGACCACGATGGCGATCATGAGACCTCGACGCCGTCGAAGCTCCATGATCCGAGTCGTGATCATTCCCCACGTCGGGATCCACGAACCGCGATGGTCGCTATGGCCGCTCAACGACGGCAAGGGTGTTGCGTTGAGTGCAGTTGTCGAGGTCATTCTGGGGTCCCCAATCGACTCGTTACTTCCAAGAACCATGATTCGAGCGAGACTTGAGTCTCCTGCAGTCGGTACACCGACGTGCCGCCCTCGACGAGGCGCCGGTTGATTTCGGCGATCGCATCGCGAGTGGTGCCCGTGGGCATGGTGACCGTGACGCCGTCACTCTGGACGTCCACGTGAACCTCGACGTACATTCCCGCGAGTAACGATGTCGCAGTTTCGGGCGCGGAACAGTCGATCTGGACGACGACGTCGGCTCCGGAGAGCAACTCGGAGATGGGGCCCTGGCGAATGATGTTGCCCCGGTCCACGATGGCGACGGCGTCACACGTGCGCTCAACCTCGTCAAGGAGATGGGACGACAACACGACGGTCCGGCCTTCAGCCACCAAGGAGAGGATCATGTCGCGCATCTCGTGCATTCCGGCGGGGTCGAGACCGTTCATCGGCTCGTCCAGAATGAGGAGCTGTGGGTCACTGAGTAGACAGGCCGCAACACCAAGTCGTTGGCGCATGCCCATTGAGTATTTCGTGACCTTGACGTCAGCTCGACTCAGCATCCCCACTCGGTCGAGCGCGCCGTCAATTCGCCCCATGGCCGCCGGCTCTCGAGCCGCGGCAAGAATTTGCAGGTTCTGACGTCCGGTCAGGTGACCGTGGAATCGAGGTTCGTCGACGATCGCCCCGACCTGGGCCAACGCCACGTCGCGATGTTTCGGCACGGAGTAACCCAGCAGCGACATCGTGCCAGCGTCGGCGTGGGTCAAACCCAGCAGTACGCGAATCAACGTCGTCTTACCAGCACCGTTCGGCCCGAGATACCCAAAGGCACACCCACGCGGGACGAGAAGCTCCACGCCGTTTACCGCGACGTTGTCGCCGAAGCGCTTCGTGAGCCCATGGGTTTCAACGGCCCATTGACTTTCGCTCCCTTGACGCTTAGCCTCGTCGTCCAACGTCGCGGTGCTCATGAGTGCTTCGATTCGATGGTACGACTATCGAATGCTTCCGAACCACGGCGTCGAAACGCTTCCATGTAGTTTTCGCTCATTGGTCGAGGCTATCCCCTGCATTGTCAGGCACCTGATCCGAGAAACTTCTGGGTCAGGGTGAACCCTTAGGTGAAGTTCCTCACATGGCACTCGTCGAAGTGGAAGTAGAGGTCGAACCAGTTCGAGGGCCAGGGGTTGACGGCGCCGCGTACGAGGATCCTCACGTCATCACCGGCGACGAACTGTCCAGTACGCAAGGACGTGGTCTTCTCTCGCGATGAGTAATCGTTGGTCAACGAAATGAAAAGGTCATTCGCTGAGTCGCGCCTCGCCATTAGGGGGACGTAAGACGCCCGTCCTTCTGGCTTTCCGCCGTGGGAGAGTCAACCGTTCGTCCGAGACGGCCACCACTTTTCCCCAAGCGAATGAAGAGAATCGTGCTGACCACCAAATAGATGAACCATACGAGTACCTGTAGCACGGTCGGATGATCGGCGTAGCCGACCAGCGAGTGAAGGACATCGCCGAAACTTGACGCCTCCGAAATCGTGCCGGAGGTATTCCAAAGCACGTGGCCACCAAATCTCAACCAATGCAGTTGCTGCATGTTTTCAACAGCGTCGGCCAGCAGACCGGCGGCGAAGACCATCAAGACTATGCCAAGCACTCGAAAGAATTTGCGCATGTTGAGCCGTACGCCCAATTTGAATATCGCGAATGCCACGCTCAGCGCTACCGCTAAACCGAGGGCCGCCCCTAGCAAGAGGAGTTTTCCGTGTACCGGCGATGCCGCCTGTCGGTCGCTGGCAAAGATAATCGCCAGCGTGAAGACCATCGTCTCCAAACCCTCGCGTCCCACGGCCTGGAAGGCGAGAAGTCCTAATCCCCACCGCCTCCCCTTCGACAGTGCGAGATCGCTTCGACGCTCTAGTTCCGTCGCCAAACCCTTCGCGTGCCTTTGCATCCAGAACGTCATGTAGGTGAGAATCACCGCCGCTAGAAGGTAGGTTGCGGTTTCGAAATAGGTCTGAACATTTGAGCCTTCATATTGTCGGATTAGGAAGAAGGCGGCGACACCCCCGCCAAGGGTCAATACGAGTGCGGCCGCAACACCACTGAAGACATCGCGAAAATGACGACGCTGACCGATCCGTTGCAAGTACGCGAGAAGTATTGCCACAATCATGGACGCTTCAATTCCCTCGCGAAGAAAAATAACGAAGGTTGGAATCACGAAAAAACCCTTATTTGTTGAAAGTTGAAGTCATACTGGTCTGTATTGACCAATTTCAGATAAAAGGTGAGTCTAGGCGGCTGCCTAACCGGGCCTTGGCTTGCATCGTGGCCTGCGATGAGAGGATTCATTGAAGACAATTCACTGCAACTCGGTCGGGTCCTGGGGTCCGCGTCAAAACTATTGATGGCTCGATCGAGCTCGACGTGAACGGTCCGTGGTCAGCTATCCGTTTGCGGACGTCGCATCGACTCTTCGTTGAGCCTTGCGCTTTGAACGAGATGCTGGGCAATACACCGACTAGTTGACGGTGACCAAAGTGCCGATCGGCGTGTAGGGCCAGACGAATTTCGCGTTCGCGAACGGCATCTCGACACACCCGAGGCTCTGGGGGTAGCCGTACTGACTGCGGAGGAATCCGTGAAGCGCGTCGCCACCGTGGAAGTACGAGACCCACGGGATGCCGGGGTCGTGGTAGGTGCTGCCGTCAGGCAGCGTGCCCGACATGGTCGTGACGGTGTAGCGCACGTAGACGGGGTAGGTGCCACTTTGGGTCGGCGCGGCACTAATGCCCGTGTTCACGAATGACGTATATATATGGCGTCCGGCGACGTAGAGTTTCAGCTTCTCGGGGTCCTGCTGGCTGATAACCACGTAGTTGTAACTGGTGGGGTCGTACCGCTGCTTGGCCGCCGCTTCGACAATGGCATCCCAGGTCGCGGTGTTGATTCCACCGTTCCACGCCAATCCGTGGACCGCTTGAAAGTTCATGAGGGCGCCCTGAAGGACGACGTTGTTCGTGCCAACTTTCCACAGCGAACGGATCGGGCCGGTCAGGCCCTTGTAACGCCAGACGAAGGATCCCTTTTGCAACGCGGTACGACTTGGCTTCTTCACGGGTTTTGGTTTTGGCTTCGGGTGCGTCGTCGTCGTGGTCGCCACGGTTGTCGTCGTCGAACTTGGAGTCGTCGTCGAGGTGCTGGGCACAGTAGTCGTCGTCGTCGTCGTCGACGTGGTGGTCGTCGTCGTGGTCTTTTTGGTTCCCGCGGGCACGAAGGTCACCGGAAGATAGCGAAGGGTGGCGAGAAGTTGATCTTCGAGTCGAATCGAGAACGCCACGTGCGAGTAGCGAGTCGCCGCGTTTGTCGTCGCGTTCGTGCGGTGAGCGACGACCTGTGCTGCGTTGGCCAGCGAAAACGGCGCGACCAATACCGAGCCAGCCAGGATTGTCGCGGCAATTGTGCCGGTCAGGAGGGGTCGATTGGAAATTTGCACTCTTGCAACTTTACTAGGCGCGCCAAGTCACCCAACGTCAGAAATGGCTCCACGCGAGGAGTTTTCACAAATCGTTATCTACGCTGCGACCACAGGTCGAGCGGCCAGGTGCCGCTAGGAGTGGTGGCGTCGTCGACGTCGCATGTTGGAGAGCACCGACGGCTCCCACCCGCCGTCACCGCGGCGAACGTTGGTGCCTGGCGGCACAATTTCGTCGATCCGGTCCAGCACGGACGCCTCAAGGTGAATGTTGGGGGCGGTGAGTTGTGAGTCCAGGTGCTTCATGGTGCGCGGCCCGATGATGGGGGCGGTGACCGCGGGGTGCTCGAGGACGAAGGCCAAGGCCAGCTCGATCAAGGTGATGCCGGCCTCGTCAGCCAAAGCGCTCAGTTGGTCAACAGCTACGAGCTTTCGCTGGTTGCCTGGGATGGTCATGTCGTAGCGGTCGGGGAGTCGAGCCGCTCGTCGGCTGGTGTTCTTCTTACCCTCACCGAACTTGCCGGCCAACCATCCACCGGCGAGCGGGCTCCAGGGAATGACGCCCATCCCGTAGGTCTGGGCGGTCGGGAGGACGTCGCGCTCAATGGAACGCACGAGTATTGAGTACGGAGGCTGCTCGGTACGGAACCTCTCGTACCCGCGCTTTTCTGACGCCCACTGGGCGGCCACAATCTGCTCGGCCGGAAAGGTGGAGCTACCGAAGTAGCGGATCTTGCCCTGGTGGACGAGGTCGCTCAGGGCACCGAGCGTCTCTTCGATGTCGGTCGTCTCGTCGGGACGGTGGATTTGGTAGAGGTCGATGTAGTCGGTGTCGAGGCGGCGAAGGCTGTTCTCACACTCCGCAATAATCCAACGGCGCGAGTTCCCGGCGTTGAGGGGATTCTCTCCCATCTGGCCGTGGACCTTCGTCGCGAGGACTACGCTCGAGCGCTCCACTTTGGCGAGCGCCTTGCCGACGATCTCCTCGGACTCACCCTCGGAGTAGACGTCCGCCGTGTCGATGAAGTTGATGCCCGCGTCGAGCGCCTTATGGATGATCTTGACCGAATCGTCGTGGTCAGTATTGCCCCACGCGCCAAACATCATCGCTCCCAGACAGAGCGGACTTACCTTCAGACCAGTACGACCAAGTGTGCGTAGTTCCATACTCCTCACCATACGGCGCGACGGGACCGAGCGCTGAAATCGACCTTAAACACCGAGGCTTGATTTGGCCGCCTTCTCGAAGAGGCGAAAAGGGAGGAGTCGCTTGCCCATGATCCCGATGCGCTCGTCGAGCTTGCCGACCGAGACGCGCCGTGGGGGACTCTTCCCTTTCAACACGTGTGCGACGACCTTGGCGACGTCCATGGGATCGGCGCCATTGACCTCGTCGCGCTCCATGACGGCGATGGCCTTCTCGCGGGCCGTCTTGTACGGGTCATCGGGAAGGGCATTGACGAGGCGGCGATTCTGCGTGAACTCCGTCTTGAAGTTGCCCGGTTCAATCAACGTGACGTGAATATTGAACGGCGCGACCTCGTAGGCGAGGGACTCGGCGTAACCTTCGAGTGCGAATTTGCTCGCGGCGTAGAAGGCTTGGTAGGGGATTCCGAGGAGCCCGCCGATGGAACTCATGAGGACCAGACGGCCTCCGCCTTGAGCGCGCATGATGGGTAACGCTGCCTGGACCACCCGCACGCAGCCCCAAAAGTTGGTCTCGAACTGCGCCTTCGCGTCGCCAATCGGTGTCTCTTCGACCGCGCCAGCCGCTCCCCATCCCGCGCACGCGACCACCGCGTCGAGTCGACCTTGTTCGAGGAAGGTCTTGGTGACGCAGTCAAGCACTGAGGCGTCATTGTCAACGTCCATGGTGATGCCTTGCCAGTTTTTTCCTACGGTGCCACGTCGACTCGCCCCGACGACGCTCCAGCCGGTGTGAGCGAGATGGTCGGCGGAGGCCCGGCCCAGGCCAGCCGACGCGCCAGTAATAAGGACAGTTCGAGTGCTCATGGCGAACACTCTTGTGCAGTCCGACGCGTGCGTCAACTTCGTCGCGCCGAAACCCCCTCGGCGCAGGAAGGATGAAAAGTCGGGGTGGGCCGCGGTGTTTCATCGAGCATGTAACAGGAAACTGCAACAATGGTCCCGTGGCGAAGAAATACCAACGAGTACCCGAACTCATCCTGGGATTCGATACCGAGACGACGGGGCTCAGTGTTTCGAGCGAGCGAGCCATTTCCTACGGTTTCTGTGCCTACAGGTTCGGAGTGCCGGTCTGGTCCGAACAGTTCTTTGTCATTCCCGATCGCCCGATTTCCTCCGGCGCCAAGCGGGTGCACGGACTGTCACTCGAGGACCTTGAAGCGAAGCGCGCCACTGAGCGGGTGTACGGCGTTGAAGATGGTCTTACAAGAGCCATTCAAATACTTCGCGACTATCACGAGATGGGGGCACACGTCGTTGGTTCGAACGTCGTGCACTTCGATCTCGAGATGCTTCGGCGAAGTTCAATGTCCGTGCTCGGCAAGGAGTTGATGGATCAAGAGTTCGATATCTCGCTCCTTCGCATCATTGACGTCATCGACCACGATCTGGCAATGGATCCGAGTCGTGAGTTTCGTCCTCGTAGGGGACAGGAGTACTTGTGTCGACACTACGGAGTGAAGCCTGGTGGTCACGATGCGCTCAACGATGCTCGGGCGGCCGTCGAGGTATTCCTCGAGCAGGTCGTCCACAACAATGCCGGTCAGACGTCCTTCCT
>PLZP01000022.1 GCA_003152215.1 Acidimicrobiaceae bacterium
GCGGCGAGTACCACGTGATTGTGCTGGACCTCATGTTGCCCAAGCGAAACGGCTTCAGCGTCTGCCAGGATCTTCGCTCGGCCGGTGTCGACACGCCGCTGATGATCTTGACCGCGAAGGACGGCGAACTTGACGAGGTCGAGGGTCTCGATGTGGGCGCCGACGACTATCTCCACAAGCCGTTTGAAAACTCGATCTTGCTGGCCCGAATTCACGCCCTCTTGCGCCGTCACGAACGTGGACGGCCCAAACCTCTCACGATCGGCTCGGTCGAGCTGGACCCGCTGCACCGCAGCGTCGTGAGCTTCGGGCGCAACGTCTCGCTCACGCCGCGCGAGTTCACGTTGCTCGAGTATCTGATGGGTCATCCGGACGTGACGCTCGCGAAGTCCGAGATACTCCACGCGGTGTGGGGGAGTGCCTTCGACGGTGATCCGAACATCGTCGAGGTCTACGTGGGGTATTTGCGCAGAAAGATCGATCTCGCGCCGAACCAGTCGATGATCCGCACCGTTCGAGGTGTGGGGTACTGCGTCAAAGCCGACTGATGGCCACGGGGCGGCAATTCTCGATTCGAGCACGCCTCACCTTTATCTTCGTTCTGGCCATCGCCCTCATCCTCACGTTCACTGGCATCGCCCTGGTCAATCTCGTGCACCACTCGCTCGAGACCGACGCGAGGAACGAGATCCAGGGAGAGATGCAGCGCACACAACAGTTCTTCGCAAATCAGAAGCGCTCTTCCACCAAGCCCGTGGTCCTCGCGATGCACGGCGACGTCGTAATCCAGGTGACGAACCTTCGGGGCACGAAGGTCTGGGCCGCCAGTTCGGCGATTGCGGACGCCCCGCTACTGGCGCATCAGATACCAAGTCCAGCCGCCAACAACGGCCTCGGCGTGACAATCGTTCGCTCGAACGCAACGAGTAGTTTCTCGCCCGATATCAGCTCGGCTCAGGTCGGCACGATTTTCACGAAGCGCGGGCCCGGCCTCGTCTTCGGCTTTGTCTACGGCCAAGGAATCTCGCACAACGTGAGAGTCCTGCTCGCCAGTTTGTTGATCTCCTTCCCACTGCTGCTCTTGATGTCGGGCGGTCTCATCTACTTCGGCATGGGCCTCGCACTCGCACCGGTCGAGTCGATTCGTCGCCGAGTGGACGCCATCGCGGCCTCGGACCTCACGCAACGTGTGCCCCAAACGGGCGGTGACGACGAGATTGCGCGCATGGCCAAGACGGTCAACGAAATGCTGGACCGTCTTGAGGCCGCCTCTCAGTTCGAGCAGGAGTTCGTCTCGAACGCCAGTCACGAACTGCGAAGTCCGCTGACGACGCTGCTCGTCACGACCGAGCGCGCGCACCACGACCCCGAGCGCGCGGACTGGCGAGAGGTCGGCGAGGTCGTGTTGCGCGAGGGACGACGGCTCGAGACATTGATCGACGACCTCGCGTGGTTGGCCCGACACGACGAGCACCGTGCCGACATCCAGAGTTCCGACGTCGACCTCGACGATCTTCTCTACGAAGAGAGCCAACGCGTACGCCTACTCAGCACGCTCGGCGTCGACACGACGATGATCCAACCCACGAGAGTGAAGGGTGACCCCGCGATGATGAAGCGAATGATTCGCAACGTCGTCGATAACGCCACGCGTTACGCCAGCAATGAGTTGCGTTTCGACTCGCACTACGAGGGCGAAGAGGCCGTGGTCACCGTCGCTGACGATGGAGAGGGCGTGGACGTCACGCAGAGCGCTCGACTGTTCGACCGGTTCGTGCGTGCCGATCGCGCTCGAAGTCGCCACTCGGGCGGCACCGGCTTGGGTCTGGCCATCGTGAGTGAGATCGTTCTACGACACGGAGGTTCCGTCCGCTTCGTCTCCGTCGAGTCGGGTTCGAAGATTGAACTTCGAGTCCGCCGTGACGGACGCGCGGGCGGGTCGAAAGCAGCTGGCGCGCGTTGATTCGGCGCGTAAAGTGCGCGCTATGGACTCTCTTGAACTCGCCAACGTAACCGCCGACCCCATCCAGGTCATCGGCATGTCGTTTTACTTTGACCCACTGACCGGCGAGCGAGCCAAGGAGAACGGGGTCAACATCTACGAGTTCTACGGTCTCGGTCGCGCCGGCACGTTGGGTGATGTCGATTTCGACTACGTGGTCGAAGCATTCACGTTCTTTCACCCTCGTCTGCTCGATCGTATGTACGCCAACGCGAAGACGAAGGCCGACCCGGTGGCGATCGCGGCGCAGTACGTGAAGGCCGCCTACGAGTTTGCCGACCGTACTTTCGGCGCTATTGACGAGACAGTACTCGTCGGCTTCGCCGCGGCCGCGCACAAGGTCGCGGCCGCGGTCGAGCATGGCCACCACCGACTCGTCGACGGTTACCGCCAATACGAAGTGCCAACCAATCCGGTGCACGCCGCGTACTTAGGATCAATCTTGATGCGCGAGCTACGAGGCTGCGTGCATATCGACGCGATCAACGAGGTGGGCCTCGCGCCAGTCGAGGCCTGCTACCTCCAGGACCCGATGATCTTCTCCCTCCACGGTTACGTCGAGGACGAAACACCGAGCGTCACACCCGAGACGGAAGCGAAAAAGATCGAAGCCGAGCNNCGCCACCGCCGTACCCACCGAGTCCACCCGACGCGACGACGCGGTGACACGGCACGACGATTGGCCACGGATTGACGTGGTTGGCGTTGCCGACCGCGCGATGCGCGCGGGGCCGGTTCACCGCTTCGGCGACGTCACCGTAGGTGCGGACCTGTCCGTAGGGGATTGCTCGCAGGGCGTTCCACACGTCACTTTGGAAGCTCGTGGCGGGGAATTCGCTGAGGGTGACCTTGAAGGTTCGCCGGGTGCCGGCGAAGTACTCCTCGAGTTGTTGCGCGGCGTCGGCGACCGGCTTGGGCGCGACGCCCTTTGATGGCGGCAACTTATCGAGAGGTAGATGAATATGCTGCACACCGTCGTCGGTGCCCATCACACTCCACACACCGACGGGTGATTTGACGTTAACAACGAATGATTTCATGATTCTCTTTTAGTAGGTGCGTGTCACACAATGGTCGCGAGAGCCGAACGCACAAACTTCGACTTGTCGCGGCCCTTCATCAAGTCGTAGGGTACTTTGACCCTGCTAAGGGCTGTCGATCGGATGGTAGAAACAAGAAATGAAGATTGCGCTCTTTAAAGAGTCGCGCGCGGGCGAGACACGGGTTGCACTGACGCCCGACGCAGTGAAAACTCTCGTCGGCGAGGGATGGGACGTCGTCGTGCAACACGGCGCCGGGACCTCGGCCCATTTCAGTGACGAGGTCTACGTGACGGCCGGCGCCACGGTGACCGACGCTCCAAGCGGTGACATCAATCTTCGCGTCAACCCTCCGACGATTGAGGAGATCGCTCTTCTCCCCGAGGGATCGATCCACCTCTCATTTCTGTCGCCACTCTTGGCCCAGGACATTGTGCGAGCGCTTAATGATCGGCGCATCACCGTGCTCTCCTTCGACCTGCTGCCGCGCATTTCGCGCGCTCAGTACATGGACGCCCTCTCGTCGCAGTCGACGGTCTCGGGCTACCGTGCCGCGCTCGCCGGAGCGCACTACTTTGACCGCTTCTTCCCGCTCCTCACCACCGCGGCGGGGACCATTCGTCCCGCCAAGGTCTTGGTGATGGGTGTCGGCGTGGCGGGGCTGCAGGCCATCTCGACGTCCAAGCGCCTCGGCGCCAAGGTCCGCGCCTACGACGTACGCTCCGCCGCCAAAGAAGAGGCCGAATCGGCCGGCGCGGTCTTCGTCAAACTCGCCGTCACGGCCGATGCCGCCGGTGGGTACGCGCGAGAACTGACCGACGAGGAGCGTCTCGCCCAACAGGCGGCACTGTTGAGCGAAGTCGCCAATTCTGACGTCGTGATCACGACCGCGGCGGTGCCGGGACGAAAGTCGCCGATTCTCGTGACGGCCGCCATGGTCGACGCGATGGGCGAGGGATCACTCATCATTGACATGGCCGCCGACGGTGGCGGCAACTGTGAACTCACGAAGGTCGGTGAAGTGATCGAGCACAAGGGTGTGCGCATCGTCGGCATGGCTAACCCGCCCTCCGAGATGGGCGCGAGCGCCAGCTTCATGTACGCGAACAACGTATTGAAACTGCTCGCGCTCTTTGGCACGAAGGGCCAGTTGGCGCCGGACTGGAACGACGAAGTCGTTATCGGCGTCACGGTTGCGCGCAATGGCGAGATCAATCACGCGGCCACGGCTGAGGCACTCGGTCTGGCGCACGTGGCGATTACGCCCGTAGCCAAGGAGATCGCCTGATGGGCAACGTGTTGCTGCAGTACCTCACCGTGCTCATTCTGACGGCGTTCGTCGGCACCGAGATCATTGCGAAGGTGCCGAGCATTCTGCACACGCCGCTGATGAGCGGATCCAACGCTATTCACGGCGTCATCCTGGTCGGATCGATGCTGATCCTTGGGGGAGCGACCTCCAATCTTCAAGAGGTACTCGGATTCCTCGCCGTTATCCTCGCGACGCTCAATGTCGTGGGCGGCTTCGTCGTGACTGACCGCATGCTCGAAATGTTCAAACCGCGCGCCAAGCCAACCGCTCCCGCGAGCGATGAGGTCACCAAGTGAGTCGTGAAACATTAATTGACCTGCTGTACCTGTTCTCCGCGACGACGTTCGTCCTCGCGCTCAAGGGTCTCGGTAGTCCCAAGCACGCGCGACGCGGCAACATGGTTGCCGCCTTTGGCATGCTCGTGGCCGTCGTGGCGACGTTCTTCAAGTACGTCGGCGCTCACACAGTGCACAACGTCGACGTCGGTGGTCACTCCCTGCACCACGTGTGGCTGATACTGCTCGCGATGTTCATTGGCTTCATCATCGCGGTGCCGACGGCGCGGTTCGTGAAGATGACCGCCATGCCCCAACTCGTGGCGATCTTCAACGGCGTGGGCGGAGGCGCCGCGTCGCTGGTGTCACTGACTGAATTCATCCACGTGAAGTCGAGCCACCCCGCGACGTACGTGATCCTCGAAGTGCTGCTCGGCGTGTTGATCGGCACGGTCTCCTTCGCCGGTTCGGCGATCGCCTTCGCCAAGCTCCAGGAACTGATGACCGGTCGACCGGTGACCTACCCGGGCCAGCAGATCATCAACGCGATCGTCGGACTCGGGGCGCTCGTCTTGATCGTCACCATTCTGGTCACCGCCTCGACGACATTGCTCTGGGTCCTGCTCGCGCTCTCCTTCGTACTCGGCGTGATCTTCGTCCTGCCCATCGGTGGCGCGGACGTGCCGGTGTTGAT
>PLZP01000037.1 GCA_003152215.1 Acidimicrobiaceae bacterium
ACGTTGGCGAGACGTGAATTTGTTCCATACGTGCTGAACCTTCTCTTTCGGCGGTCGACCAAACTCTGCCTGAGCGCGGTCGTAGATGGCGGGATCAATGTAGTTGTCCAACCAACCCAAGGGCTCGACTACGTGCGAGTCCGCATCGTAGATTTCACGGTCACCGGCGTATGACATTTCAAAACCCCCCGTTGGCGCTCTCAGGACCTTCAGCGTCCCAGAACTACGAACTTGTACCAGTTCAGTGTTCATAACCTAATTGAGACGCGTCAGCGAAATCAAACTCGTCGACTGTTCGACGCAAGGAACGCGCCGCCGTCATTCGTGCGACGACGAGAAAGGACTACGCGAGAATGGTGGCTTGCTCAAACTCCGAGCCGTCAAACGCGGGAATCGCTCCATAGTGATCGCGAAGACTGTCGCCGACTCGATAGATGCACAGCACCGTAATGGCAATCACGATGCCGAAGGGAAGGATGTCCAGCGGATTCGAGAACACGTACTGAAACGCCTGTGCCATATCTCCACCCCAGCTCGGTTCGGGCGGTTGGATGCTGAAGCCGAGGAACGAGAGTGCTCCCTCGATGATGAACGCGAGTCCGGTAAATATGGTCCCCTGCACAATGACCGGGCCAATGGCCAAAGGGAAAATGTGACGCCAGAGAATTACGCGCGTGGGACAGCCCGACAGTCGAGCACTTTCTACGAAACTCCGGTCGCGCAACGTGAGCACGCCGACTCTCATGAGTCGAGCAATCACCGGCGAGAACACCACGCCGACAACAACCATTGAGTTCACGAGGCTGGGGCCGAGAATGCCGGTCACAACAATCGCAAAAATGAGTGCAGGAAACGCCAACATGGCGTCGGCGACTCGCATCAACGTGGCGCCGAGGTAGCGCGGCCAGTATCCGGAGATAACCCCCCAAGGAACACCCAACACCACCGCCACCGACATGGCGATAGCAACGCCCTCCCAGGCGGCTTGACCTCCCCAGATGACCCGACTCAGTACGTCGCGTCCGTAGTTATCCGTCCCGAGCCAGTGCGACCATGAAGAACCTTGAAAGGTTTTGTTTAGGCGTTGTACGTCGGGACCATACGGCGAGATAACGGCAGCGAAGACGGACGTGATGACGGTCAGGATGAGCCAGCTCAGGCTTAGCCGCAGACCCCACTGGCGCCTCTTTCGTCGAGCCGACTTTCTTCCTGACGAGCTGGGCGCGACGACTAACGGCGCAGCCTCCGTGTCGTCAGCAGCACCAAGTACCGGGGCATCCTCCACCGCCATCTCCTATCGCTCCTTCTGCCATGGCGCGACCAAGCTCACGAGCACGTCGACCACAAGATTCGCCGCGAGCACCAAGCCCACGTAGATAATTAAGAGTCCCTCGATCATCGTGTAATCCTGGATCGTGATCGAGTTGATCAGAATGCTGCCCATCCCCGGAAGATTGAAGATCTGCTCAATGATGATGGTGGCTCCCAACATGCCAATGAACAGCAGTCCGTACACGTTAAGTAACGTCGGAAGCGCGTTGCGAAAGGCGTATGACGTCACCTTGCGCTCTGAAAGACCCATGGCCCGTGCGGTTCGAATCGAGTCGCCCTGCAGCGCTTCGCCCATGGCGCCACGAACTTGACGCACGATAATAGCGCCGGCTCCGAGTCCCATCGTGAGTGAGGGCAGGAACATGTGGTTCAGATTCTGTGCGAACGACGTACTCGGGCTCACGTAACCAATCTCGGGGAAGATCCCGAGCTTCACGCCAAAGACGATGATCAGCACGATCGCAAGAAAGAAGTCGGGCACGGCGAGTCCCAGTCCCGAAATGTTCGTAATGGTTCGATCCACACGCGTCGTCAGCCGACGGGCAGCAATGATGCCCGTCGGGATGGCGAACACGAACGTCCAGATCAAGGCCATGGAGACGAGTTCCATCGTGATCGGCAAAGTACGGCCCACGGTTGTTGTCACGTTGGCACCATTCGACAGTGAAGTGCCTAAGTTCCCATGGATGGCTCCGCCGAGCCAATGCAGATACTGGTACACGATGGGATGGTAGAGCCCCATCTCCCTATTAAGCACTCGAAGGGTCTGGGGCGTGGCGTAGATGCCCAACTTGGCCCTCGCCGGACCTCCGGGCACAAGCCTGATGACGGTGAAGTTCACGATGGTCGCAATGAGCGCTGTCGGAATCAATAGCAACAGTCGTCGACCAGCGCTGCTTCCCATTCGACGAAAGACCGATTCCACGTTGCGCAGTCGAGCCCGACCAACTGCCGCGCTGTCGAGGGCGAATTTTGTCTCAGCGTTACTCGTAAGGTTTTCCACTGACATCAGCTGTTCAGAGACGCACCGACGTCAGGCGCAAGTAGTGAACTGACATTACGCGCCAGGAGAAATTGAAAGGTGATTGAAGGGTTGGACACTGCTCGAATACTCCCCCACACGAGAACGGATTGCCAATCACGTTACACTCTCAGCGATACGCGACGACTTCACTCAGTACTAGTCGCTCCCCGGTCTTGACCACACCGTCCGACAGGAGCGACTCGATTTTTTTGTCATCAATTCCGAGTTCCACCAAAATTTCAACGGAGTGCTCACCGAGTCCAGGCGGCGACAACGTTCGTTTCACTCCTGTGCGACTGAAGCGCCCGATTCGACCAGCCAGATACGCAATACCCGCTTCGGGGCCCGCTTCGTGGGGCTGAAAGTACTCTTCCTTCATCAAATCTCGATCACTGAGAATCTCATCGGCTGTTCGCGCCTTGACGGCGGGAATACCCGCGCGAGACAGAACGTCCACCGCTTCTGACGCCGTCATCAAATTCAACTGCGCGCGCCAGCCATCGTCAATCGTCGGCAGGTTCCCAGCGACGGAATTTCGCGCACCCCACTCAACTGAAGGCGACCGGGCACCTGGTGGCGCCACTCGCACCCAACCATCGGCGACCTCGTAGTACTGGTCATCGGGACCTGAACCTCGGCGATCCCTTGCTCCGCTCGCCGGTGCCGGTCTTCCAACATAAGAGGCCAGCTCACCGGACTGCATGAACAGCGACGATTGCGCGAGACTCGCACCCACGTACTGTCCTTCACCANNCCGTCGCGGTCGAAACATCGTTCAGCGCGGACGTCAATATGACAGGTTCGTCGGACCCACCCTGTCCGTACATCATGCCGGACATCGCCTGCAACACGGGATCAAAACCGGGGTGGTCCCGATAGGGGCCCATCTCGCCGAACGCGGTGATGCCGTCGTAGACGATGTCCTCTTTCCATTGGCGAACACTGTCATAGTCAAGGCCCAGCGCGCGCGCCGAAACGGTGCGCATCGACGTGACGTACACGTCGCAGTGGGAAATCAGCTTGGCAAACACCTCTTTTCCTCGGGGCTCCACGAAAGTGAGGCTTAGGGATCGCATACCTCGGTTGTAGGGGTAGCCATTATCTCGAAACGGATCACCCGACAGCGTCTCAACCTTGATGACATCCGCGCCGAGTTCGGCCAGCAGTGATCCGGTCATCGGTCCTGCGAGCATCGTCCCGGAGTCAACGACGCGATAGCCTTCCAGCGGACCGGCGCGCGTGACGTCGCTCGAGCCTTCATGGTGCGACGCGTCGTCTGTTGTTCGCCACCCTGCGTCATCGTTGTGTTCGCCGAGGCGCGGCGCGGGACCGCGTACAGATCCAGGCGAAGAGTGCAAGGTGACGAACATCCCCGGCATGGTCACATGGCCGCGCTCGGGATCATCCACCTCGGCACGTAATCCGCCGAGACGAATCGCTTCGTGATCGAGCCAGTCCTCGCGATGCCCCAGTGGGGCGGCCGGAACTCC
>PLZP01000099.1:0-26143 GCA_003152215.1 Acidimicrobiaceae bacterium
TATTTCGGCACATTGCCCCACCGTAAGACAGAAGTTCCCATGGCCGACGAATCGTTCATGGGGTACTGAGTTCCGCTCACAGATTTTCGTGATTTCGACTCGGACCGCTTGTCACGCAAATTGCGCCCTAGAACTATAAGTAAGTATGAGCGACCAAGCGCAGCGAAGCGATTTAGAACTTCTGCGCGAGGTCATCACAAGTCCCGCAGCGCTCGAGGCGTTCTATCGGCGCCATGTCGAAAGTGTCACACGCTTCCTGGCGCGTCGATGCCGAACTCCTGAAGACCTGGCTGATGCTGTATCGGCGACCTTCCTTGCCGTGCTCGTCTCCGCACGATCGTACAACCCCGACCTTGGCTCGCCTCGGGCCTGGCTGTTCGCGATCGCACGAAATGAGGCACTGGGGCAAGGGCGGTCATTGGGACGTCGCGAGGCTTTGCGCCACCGGCTCAATGGAAACGCCCTTCTGTCGAGCGATGACACTGATCGCCTGGTCGAACTTATTGACGCAGAACTTCGCTCTGCTCGACTTCAGGAGACGCTCAGTGGTGCGTCAGTCGGAGAGTTGGAGTTGCTGCACTCGATGGTGTCGCAGGACGCCACCGTGACAGAGGCCTCAATTTCGATGGGAATCAGTTCGGCGACAGGACGCAAACGGCTCGAACGACTTCGACGTCGCGTTCCGGATGAACTCAAAACACCTTCTACCTCTGATTTCAACCAACCAATAACTTTGGAGGAACGATGAACACTCTCACTCGATTTAATCCACAGCAGGACTTTGAGGACCGCTTGCTAGACGAGCTCCTGCATGTTCAAGCAACAATTGTCCACTCAGTAACGGTGCGCCGGCGCCGACGCGTTCGGGGAATCGGTCTTTCGGCCGCCGCTGCGGCCCTTGTGGTCGCAGTAGTTCTCCAGGTTGCTCCGGTTCCAGTCAACGCTCCGCAACCTGCGTCAGCGGCGACCGAGTTTCACAAGTTGTCCGTAGCCGCATCATCGTTGCCCGCTGTTGTACTCGAGCCTGGTCAATACGTGTACACCGAGTCGGTCTCGAACTCGGGCCCCGGACACGTGTCGGGCGATTCGTACAACGTTGACTTCTTGTGGACTCGACAGTTCTGGGTGGCGCCTGATGGTTCAGGGCACGGGGTCTTCACCGCCTCCGATGTCACCTTTCCAACGCCGCAGGACCGAGCAGCGTGGGTAGCTCAGGGAAGTCCCAACATTGTCGCGTTGATGGCCGGTGAGTCGACCTTTGGCCCGGGCGATTACGGCCCCATGGGAATAGACGAATTCACGCTGCCGACCGACCAGTCACAGTTGTCCCAAGTCATCGCGAGTCACCTCGCGAGGGTGACGAGTGTCCAACCGGGTTCAACCGAATATGCCGCCACGGAATTCAGCTATATCGGCTCTCTTCTCCGAGAGACTGCTGCGCCGCCCGCCGTGCAAGCCGAGCTGCTCACACTGGCTCAAAATCTCACGGGGATCACCCTGATCGGCCCCGATACTGCTCCCGACGGGGTCGCCGGCATCGGCCTTGCAACAGCGGTTCCTACGGGAGGTGGACCTAGCCAGGAGCTGATTTTCAATCCTTCAACGGGTGCGCTGGTCGCTCAAGAGGACTGGTCAACAGACTCATTGGGATCCAAGACTCTTGTGCGGTGGACGAGTTACGTCGCGGGCGGAGTGGTGGATAACACGTCGACGACCGTGCCAGTCTCGGTGACTCCATCTTCAACCACATCCAACTCAACGACTATTCATCGGGCCAATGCAAGTTGAAGGGGAGGGTCGATGACACGGCATCAAACCAATCACATCTCAAACTCCGACTCAACTCAGTCCGCAATAGCCGCACCCGAATTTGAATCGAAGAACTCAAGTTTGCCTGGAGAAATAGAGAACTTGAATTGATCTCCGGTACGCACTTGGATTCCCGGCTCAATACGCGCCACGAAATTTGCAGTTTCTCCGGTGCCTCCCATGCGAGGTTCCTCCTCGCTGGTCGCTCTCGCTGAGCTCTCCGATTGGACGATTCGAGCATCGGTTGAGAAATGGACTAGGAGCTCGGCTCCGAGCGCCTCGACGAGTTCGATTTCCCCCACGATCGCCGACGTGAATTCTCCACTGCTCGTGGCGTGAAAATCTTCCGGTCGAATTCCAACGATGAGTGCCTGACCGCCGTAACGCTTCAAGCCGGGACTCTGGCGAACCTGTTCCGGCAACAAGGATATTCGTTGACTCCCGAGTGATATGGAGTCCAGATTGGCAGAGATTTCGGCTTCAAACAGATTCATTGCCGGCGATCCGATGAATCCGGCGACAAAGACGTTTGTCGGGCGGTCGTAAAGCACCTGAGGCGTGTCGCACTGTTGTAGGACTCCATCGCGTAGGACCGCGACTCGATGCCCTAGCGTCATGGCCTCGATCTGGTCGTGAGTCACATAGAGCGTCGCGACCCCGATGCGCTTTTGAACCCTTGCCACTTCAGCACGCATCTGGACGCGGAGCTTTGCATCCAGATTCGAAAGCGGTTCATCCATTAAGAAAGCGCTTGGCTCGCGAACAATCGCGCGTCCCATTGCCACTCGCTGACGCTGGCCACCGGACAACTGAGTGGGTTTGCGGTCAAGCCAGTCGGTAATCCCCAGCACTGCAGCCGCTTCCTTCACTCGTCGCTCAATCTCATGCTTTGGAACTCTCTTCATGCGCAGCGCGAAACCAATATTCTGTGCTACCGACATCTGCGGGTAGAGCGCGTAGCTCTGAAAGATCATCGCGATGTCGCGGTCCCGGGGAGCCACGTCGTTTACGACCTGGTCGCCGATGCGAATGGTTCCCGACGAGATCTCCTCAAGCCCGGCGATCATGCGCAGCACGGATGTCTTGCCGCAGCCCGACGGACCGACGACGACCATCAACTCTCCGTCCGCAATGTCCAGATCGAGTCCATGAACGGCCTCAAAACCATTCGGATATATCTTGGTAACCCCTTCAAGGGAAATTGAAGCCATTTCTTGCCTCCTCAGCCCAGTCCTACTGGAGCCGCACTAAAGATCTCTGAGAGTTCTGTTCTGGTTGCCTTTCGTACGCAGCCTTGCTCTGCCCTGTTGGGACGCCATCTGGCGAGAACTCTTTCCTCCGCGCTCCAGTCACTCGCCACGATCAATGGCCCGCCCTTCAAGACGGAGAATGGACCATCCGCTCACGATTGGCAACTCCACCTCGAGAGCGCGACCCTGCCGGTGAGGTACTTCTCTTGAGGGGACCGGAGCGAAACGATCTTCGTAAGCGCCGAGCACCGCGGCACTGGTTTGCCAACGATCCGGATGATCGAGCAACACTNNGCATGGACTACCCGGGCGAAGAGCGCTCCGCCAACGGGTTCCGGGCGCACTGGCGAGGAAGCCTCGACGCTCACCGAACCGTTCTCGTCTCCGATTTCGTACCAGCTGGTGTCCTCGCCCTCTAGGAACAGATCCCGACATCGAAGGGCGAAGCGGCGCCAGGCAATGACAGTTGCCGCTTCTTTTTCAGAAAGGTGAGCGTGCTTCGGGTAATAAGGGTCGCAAAGAGCCGCAGACTTATCGCCGTAGATAAGCACGCTGGCCCCGAGCAACGTCACAATCGCTTCGGTATTGACGACGGTCCGCAGCGACGACTTGCGCGCTATGCCTTCGACCGGACCCGTGGATCGGTCGATTCCCCATACGGGCGGGTAACAGGCAAGCGAACCCCGCATCAACTCGTCTCGCGACGCCGGGGGGCTGAGCGGACCCGCCCTTCCAGAGGTTCGGTCCAAGAGGCCCTCGAAGTGGCGCCATTCGTCATTCGGAGGCCATATCTCGCAGTAGCGGAACCCCGGCCCGGCGGGAAGCTTCGTTGCCGAAGGCACACCGTTGACCTGATTGAAGCTGAGCAGTTTCGTGGGCCAGGCGGAGCGAAGAAACGTGAGGAACGACTCGTACGCCAGGCGCAAGTCGATGCTGGTGCCATCGGCGGCGTTGGCAACGCGAGGGTAGCCATAGGTGTCGATGTGGAAACCGTCGAATCGGACCGCATCCGCGGCCTCTCCGTAGGTCGTCACAAAATGGCGTTGCCACTCCACATTGGCCGGATTGGCCAGCACGATCTGATCAAGGAAGCGTATGACGTCACCACTGCCTTGATACATCAACATCTCGGGGTGTTCGGCGGCAAACTGGTTGCCGACCGCGTACACCGGCGCGTAGGCGTGGGTGACGGCACCGAGTTCCTTGAGCCCCGAGGCCAAGGAGCGCAATGCACGGAGAGAAACGGGGCGGTGCGACGGATCCTCCCACCCGCTCTCCGGACCGAGCGGTTCGGTGTAGCTCGCCATCCAGTCGTATACCTGGACCACAGTCGAGCGAAGTGCTCGGTGCCACTCGAGTACCAGCGGAGTGTCCTCTTTCGAGAACGACGTCGCGAAACCGTGCACCGGACGCTCACCCTGATGGGCGCCGACCGTCGTCAACTCCTCGCCGAGTAGAGCGCCGGCGTCATCGAACGCCTCAATGCAATACGTTCCGCCCGCCAGTTCTGCGAAGGTGGCCGCCTCGTCCAACCTCGCCTCCATGACCCGGCCAGAGGCCCGACTCGCGGTGACTCGCGAGGTGCCCGCCGGCAACGCCGCAATGACAATCTCTTCTCCAGTCTGGTAGAACGATCGCACGTCGTGAAGCAAGCGAGGTCCGCCTTGGTCTTCGATGTTCTGACTATCGGTGTTGCTCATTTCAAGCCCCTTCAGTCCCCCAGAAGCGGTGCGCCAAAGTCGTGTCCGTTACCCCTTGTATGGCCACTCCGACAATGCAGCACAACGGCACCTGGTCAAGTCTCGGCGATTGCCTCATCGAATTGCACCAAGGGATACGCCCGAACGGAACCAGCGCAGGGATATCAAGAAAACCACGATGACTGGCACGGTCGCGATGACCGAAGCTGCGAAGAAGGGGCCCCACGCCACCGTGTGCACGCCGATGAAGTCGGCCAGTCCAACCGGCAGCGTGTAGTGGGACCCTGAGTTGATCATGGTCAATGCCACCGGGAACTCATCCCAAGCCGCGCTGAAAATGAACATCGAGACGACGGCCAGCGCTGGCAGTGCGAGCGGCACAATCAGGCTCACGAGTACTCGCAATGTTCCAGCTCCGTCCATGCGGAACGACTCCTCGTACTCCTTGGGGATCGCTTCGAAGAATCCCCGTAGCAGGAAGATTGTGAAGGGCAGGTTCGACGCGACGTAGAGAAGGATCAGACCGAAGAGCGAGTCAAGGAGATGCAGCCGGTCCATGAGCAGGAACTGGGGAATAAGTAGCAGGAGGTTGGGCACCGCGAGGCTGGCCAGGAAGACGTAGAAGATCACCTCCTTCATCGGGAACTTATATCGCGCGAAGGCGAAGGCAGCGAGTGAGGCAAAGATCACGGTGATGATGACGGTCGCGATGGACACGATGAGACTGTTCATGAAGTAGCGGCTAAAACTGTTCTCGGTCCACGCCTGCACGTAGTTCTGCACCGTCGGATGAGTCGGGATGAGTACCGTCGCCCCGAGGAGGCCGCCGTTGGGCTGGAACGACAGCGACACCATGTAGAGGAGAGGTCCGAGCGAGAACAGTGCCAGTAACACCGCTATGACCAGGCGTGACCGATTGCGCCTTTTGATACCGAAGAGTCCCGGGCCGCTCCCCTTGAGGGGTGCTTCGGGCTTCGCCAGTACGGGTTCGGTCGCGATTGCCATAGCTGGTTACTTAGAGGTCTTGCTGACGGAGGATGCGGATCTCGGCCGCGCTGAATCCGAAGAGCACCACGGCAAGGAGCGATGCCAGCGCCGCGGCGTAGCCGAAGGCGAAGTTCGAGAAGGCCTGCTGGTACATGTAGGTCATCAGCGACTGCGTTGAGTTGTACGGACCACCCTTGGTTATCTCGAAGATCTGGGTGAAAACCTGCGCGGCGCCGATCACGAGGAGCACCGTGACGAAAGTCACGGCCCCTCGTATTGAGGGCAGCACCACGTGACGCCAGACCCTGGACTCCGAGGCGCCGTCGATTCGGGCCGACTCGAGGAGTTGACGCGGAATACCGTCAAGGGCTGCGAGGAAAATGATGAACGACCAGCCAACGCCCTTCCAGATACTCAAGATCCAGATGACCGCGTTCGCCGTCCAAGTCTGGGCGGTCCAATCGATGCTCACCGTATGGCCAGCGAACAGTCCGACGATTGAGTTCATGAGACCGCCCTGAGAGGCGAAGATATAGGAGAAGACCCAGCTGACGACTACCCACGACGTCACGACCGGGATATATACGGCCGCGCGCCAGAACATCGAACCGGGCAAGTGGTCAGTGAGGACGGCCGCAGCGAACAGGCCAATCGCCATCTGGATAGGCACCGTGATGACGATGAAGAGAAACGAGTTGAAGCTCGCGGTTCGTACGACGGGGTCGTGAAAGATCGCGGTGTAGTTCGACCAGCCCATGAAGGGGTTCGCCGCACCGGGAAAGATGTGCCAGTTGTAGAAACTCATGTCGAACTGACGGAAAATCGGGTAAACGGTGAAGGTCAGGTAGATGAGCAAGGCCGGCACGAGTAGGAGATAGGGAGTCGCGAACCTTCTCATGCGGTGGCCGCGAGTACTGCGCCGCGAGGCGGCACCCGGCGACTTGGTCGCCGGGTGCCGCTCGAGGTTCACTGAATTGCTCACTTCCTCGTCTCTACTTCAGCGCCGCGTTTGCCGCTGTGGTTGCAGCCGCCAGCCCTGCGGCAACAGTGACCTTTCCAGCGAGCATCTCAGCCAACTGGTTGGAGAACGCCGTGTCGAGTGCCGCGTAACCCTGGGTGACCGGACGAGCGCGGGCCGTCAACAACTGCTGAGCGAAGACTCCGAGTGCCGGGTTGACCTTTCTTTCGTTGGCGTTGTTGGTCTTGTAAGCCGTCATGTCGCCGGCGCTCGCCATCGCCAACTGCGCCAGTGGCTGCTGGAGGAACTGGACGAACTTAATCGTGTCTGCCATGTTCGGAGCATTCTTGGGAATGACGAGGTCCTCGCCTCCGACGACCGAGATCGAACCACCGGGACCTTTCGGAAGTGTCGCCGTGCCGTAGCCAGTGAAATTCTCGGCCTTGTAGCTCGTTGGAGCCCACGGCCCATCGAAGTACATCGCGTACTGGCCCTTGGGGAAGCCGGTCTCACCACTGATCGAACCTGAGCCGCCGGCCATGTCACTGCCGATAACCCCGGACTCCTCGTCGGTCACGAGCTGCTGAACGCAGGTCGTCATGGTCGCACTGTCCATGTAGCCCGACGCGGTCGTCAGTGCCTTGTTCGTGAAGTTAGCGCCACACGTCCACACGAACGGTCCAACGTTCCAGATGTCGGTACTGTCGACGCCAAGACCATGTTGTCCGAGTGAAGGAATCGTCAGCGTCTGAGCGTCCGCCATCATCTGAGCGTACGTTGTCGGGGGCGTCAGATTCGCTGCCGCGAAGTCAGCCTTGTTGTAGAAGAACACCTGGGTGTTCGTGTCATCCGGGAGCCCGTAGTAGTTGCCCTTGTACAGATTCGTGGACAACGGTCCCGGATCTGCCTGCGCCTTTACGACCTTGAACCACTTCTGCTTAGATGTTTCCAGCAGCACGCCCTCGGACGCCAATTGCGGCACCCAGGCAATGTCGGAGCGCATCAGATTTGGCGGATCGCCCGCGGCTGCAGTGGCAATGAACTTGTTCAGCATGCCGTTGTAGGGCACGTTCTCGTCAATCACTTTGATGCCCGGGTTCGCAGCCTCGAAAGCTGGAATCACCACGCCATCCAAGATTGGAATTTCCGTCACGTCGTTGTAGGCGTTCAAGAAATGCAGCGTGACCGTCTTGTGATGGACTGCCGCGGACGCTCCCATGCTCGATATACCTATAAAGGCGCCGGAAGCTACGAGCGCGGTGAACGCAACGCAAAGTCGAGTTGTCGTGCCAATACTTCCCCTTTTCCTTTGCTTAAAATTCATCTCTAATTCCCTTCATGTATTTTCTATGTGGACCATTTGGTCCTGGTGTTCTTGTGCTTCGATTTGTTGCTGGGCTCATCCCCCTTACTTCTCCTTCGATCAGGCCATTGGCCCTGGTATTCAGTGGCCATAAATCTGTAAGACCCCATGGCCGCGGTCCTACTGCTCTCCCCCCTCAACTTTCTGATCCTCAGAACTTGTTGGTGGCCTTCCCCAACGTGCGATCACTTTCTTGAACGACGCCCCGTGTTCGCTCATGATCGGTCCCTGACTTGACTTGAACTCTTTCCGGAAACGCTTCGCGACGAACTGTCGAGCACACCTTCGGCTTCTTCAATGGCCATCACCAAGACGATGTACATCGCGTACGACCACGTGAGATCCTTGGCCGGTTGACCCCACCGCTCCACCCATTCGTCGTAGTGCTTCGGGTCACGCAGTTCGCCACCGAACTGTTCACCAAGGTGGCCGTCGGCATCGAAGTGTGACGCCACCCATGCCAGACAGCCCTTCGCGCCGTCGAGATTGCCAATCGTGACGTAGTGCCATCCCAACGATGCCGTGAGTACGGGCCACGCGCCGCTTCCGAAATACACGTCAGATGAGTAGCGGCGAATTCCACCGTTGAGTGTCAATCGATCTTCGATGGCGGCAATGGTCCGTATGAAATTCACGTCATCGGCCTCAACGACGCCGAACGGTGCCAGGAGCCAGAGTTCGCTCCCGTCAACGCCATCGTTCTCACTTGACTTCACATACAGTCCGTGCTGTTGCGCGTCACGGCTGAGTCGTTCACGCACCACATCGGCACTCGATTGAAGATCGGCGTCGTCGAGAAGTCGCGCCGCAGTGGCCAGTCCGCCGTAGACGCTCGCGAGTGTCGAAGAGTGCACTGCACTGCCGCTCTCCTCCCACACGTCGTAACACGGACTCATCGAAAACGTCGCGAGATAGCGAGCAGCTCTCGCCACGGAACTACGCAACTCTCTTGGAATTGCGTTTTTCCCGGTTTCGCGGAGGTGTTCGCCCAGTGACCACAACCAGGTTCCGTAGCCGTCGATTTGGAAGTTCGGCCAATCATCGACGACGGCAGTACCGTCAAGTGCGAAGCGGGCCGGCGGCATGATTGAAGGATCCAAAGCTTCGCCTTGGATCCTTCGCTCAATGACGTCGTCAATGATGCCGCTGATCCCGCCGATGGCGTAATTGACCCAGGAGTGATAGCGCGCCGACGCGTCATGCTCTCCCGCACGGTCGAGCGCGAACGCACTAAAGGACCCATCACGCAACCAACAAAAGTGATACTGGGCGAAGTCCGGCGACGCTATGAACGCGCCTTCATCCGACTGGTTCCGCAGAATTGCTGCGATGCTTTCGTGAAACAGTGAATTGAATCGACCGCGATCCACACGGTCTCCGATTACACCCGGAGCGGTTGGCTCACTTTCGTTCAGGGTCATGCGGTGATCCGATGCCAAATGGCATTGCTCTTCTCATCCGAGTTCGGAAGACTGAACGATTCGCGAAGTACCTGCGTTGCGGCGCCCACGGCCCAGGCCTCGTCGCCCCACCGCTGCACTTTCACCTCAACCTGTCGACCAAGGTTTCCGAACGTCTGCTCTCGCACCGCCGCAACGATCGGGTCAACGAAGGTCGCTCCTAGCTCCGTTCCTTCGCCACAAATAATCAGCAACTCGGGATTGAGCAACGTCATCATGTTGGCAACCGCCAAGCCGAGGCGACGACCGGCATTCTCCACCACGCTTCGCGCCACTTCGTCACCGTCGCCAACCAAAGTAATGAGCTCTTGACGTGTGACGTCTCGTCCCAGGCGCTCACCGACCGCCCGACACAGCGCGCCCTCGCCCACCACGGCCTCTAAGCATCCGAATCGACCGCACTCGCATTTGGCGCCGCCCGGTTCGATGATGATGTGACCAAATTCCCCCGCTGCGCCGTTTGCACCTCGGTACAGAGAGCGGTCGATGACGATGCCGAGTCCAACTCCGCGTCCCACACTCAACGTGACAAAGTCGCGCGCATCGGGGGCGTCGCCGGCCCACTTCTCCGCAACGGCGAGCGTGTTCACGTCATTGTCAACCCATACTGGAAGCCCGAGTCGCTTACGAAGTGGCCCCGCGAGGTCAACGTCGCGCCACCACAGCAATTGCGAGAAAGTGCAGACACCGCGATCGGTATCGATGATGCCCGGAAGTCCTACGCCGACGCCCAGCACCTTGGTCGGCGGTATCGCGGCGTCGCGCAGCACTCGAAGGGTCGCCTGTTCGATGGCGAGCAGGGCGGCGCCGGGATTGCCGACAAGGGATGCGTTGGTTTCGCGACTCGCGACAATCTGCGCGTCGAGGTCGCAGACAACGGTTGTTAACCCTTCGGCGCGTAACTTGATGCCCACGACGTAGCCCGCTTTGGGATCGATGCTCAACAGCACCGGCGGACGACCACCACTCGACGGAGCCATAGAGACCTCGTTAAAGATGCCGCGCTGTATCAACTTGTCCACGATCGTCGACACGGTCGGCGCACTGAGGCGACTCTGACGCGCGAGATCGGCACGTGAGACGGTGCCGGCACGTCGCACGAGTTCGATGAGAAGGCTCACATTCAGGTCACGAAGAAGTGATCGGGAGCCCCGCCGCGTTGTGTAGCCGGCGGCGGGCTCCCGTTGATCACCCGCGTTGGGAACCTCGCGAGAGGAACGCTCGGGTTGGGGTTGAGCGTCGAGCTGTTTGCGAGTCATGCTCCTCCATCAGTCGTGCACTGCAAGGTGCGGTACTTACTTACTTCATTGAACATACTAAGTAGACGAATGCCCTGCGTCAAGTCGTCCCTTAATATCAAGATGGCGCCAAAAATCGGTGGTGATACCTGATCAAGTATGGTTTCTCAGAAATCGCTGTTCAAGTATTTTCTAGATTCTTTGTTTGGTAGTGGTCATGGTCGTAGCGGCCACCGAAAAGGCATTCGATAGATTTGAGCCATCAACCTTGACAAATCCCATCTTCGTGCGAGCCTCAGCCGCCGGCACGTCGACCACTTTTTGAGTGGGTTGACGTTGTGAGTACGTCAGGGGACTTACTCGACGGGCGCTATCGCTTGGGGCCGCTCCTTGGGCGAGGTGGAATGTCGGACGTCTTTCGTGCCACTGACGAGGTCTTTGGCACAGAGGTCGCCATCAAGATCGTTCGTTCGCCCGATGCCGACTACGCCCGTCGTTCGGCGCTCGAAGCGCATGCACTTCGTCGCTTCCAGCACCCGGGACTCGTCCAGCTCCTCGAGACCGGCGTCAGCGGTGACATGACCTACCTCGTCATGGAGTTCGTCAACGGCGAAAGCCTTGCGGCGATGATCCAACGTGGTCATCTGTCAACTGGTGAGACCGCTGACATTGGCGCCACGCTCGCTGGTGCTCTGGCGTACGTGCACGCCCAGGGCGTCGTGCACCGTGACGTGAAGCCAGCCAACATCCTGATCGACGCCGAGGGTCACGCCCGTCTCGCCGACTTTGGCATCGCGCGACTCGTGGACACGTCCTCGGTGACGCTCACGGGCACGATGATCGGGACCGCGACGTACATGGCGCCCGAACAGATCGAGGACCACGCCGTTGGGCCGAGCGCCGACGTCTGGTCCCTCGGCATCGTGTTGCTCGAGAGTCTCACGGGCGAGCGCGTCTATATGGGAACGCCAAGCGAAGTCATCGCCCGACGTCTCGCGGGGCCCGTGTCATTACCCGAGGGTCTGCCAGTTCCGTGGCGTCTGTTGTTCTCTGGGATGCTCGCTCTCGAACCTGATGACAGGTTGAGCGCGTCCGAGGTTGAAGCAATGCTGTCGACGCCCGCCTTCCGTGCGCCGTGGGACCCCACAATCTCAACCGGTGACATCACCACGATTACGGGGAGCCCTTCGAGGTTGCGTGGGGCGACCGCCGACGAGACCAGGGTGAGACCACCAGGTGTGTCCGTGATGACACGTCAGCCAACAGCCAACGCCGTCAACGTACGACGCGGCTGGCGGGCGCTGGCGATTGCGTCAGTCGTAATTGTCGTGGGCGCGGCAATCGCGTTCGCCTTCGGAACGAACAATCACCATCCACCGCCCACGAGCACGACCTTGCCCACCACGACGGTCGCGCCCACAACGACCACCACCACGTTGCCCACGCCGTCGCACGCCCTCACTAAGTTGATCAACGACGTGCTCGCGGGACAGACCGCGAAGATGATTGGGCCCCAAGTTGGTCAATCACTGTCGATGGCCGCACAACAAGCGGTCGTTGACGCGGGGAACGGCAACGCGGACCTCGCGGCGACGGACTTACAACAAGTCGCCACGACCATCGCGACAGGAGTGAGCGGTGGCCACATCGCCAAAGCCAATGGGGTGATCCTCCAGAGTGACCTCACGACCTTGGCCAAGGCTCTCGGGCTCGGCGCGGCGGCGACGCCATCGTCAACCACGACTTCGACGTCGACGTCGACGACGACCTTCACCGGAAATAATGGCAACGGTGGTGGCCCAGGCAACGGCGGTGGGCCAGGCAACTGACTTGCCTAGGCTATGAAAAGGGACCGATTGTTACTCGATTCTCGGATTCATGGAAGGTCGGACGTGGCAGTCTCGTTGTTGGTGGCATTTCAACCATGAGCGCCTACCCCGCCGCCCTGGCTACAGACATCGTGACCGACAGCGGCTTTCAATTGTCCCTTCGCCCGATTCGCCCGGACGACGCCGCGCTCCTCGAACGTTTCCACCAACGACTTTCGTCACAGTCGATCTACAAGCGATACTTCTCGCTTCATCCGGTCCTCTCTGAACATGAACTGCGTTACCTCACGGAGGTCGACTACGTCACACGCTTTGCCTACGTCGTCGAATACCTCGGAGAACTCATCGGGGTGGGACGCTTCGATCGCATTCCTGAGACCAGCGTCGCAGAGGTCGCCTTCATTGTTTCGGACGAGTTTCACCACTTGGGTATTGGTCTCATGCTCCTCGAACGATTGGCCGACGTGGCGTGGTCACTTGGTATCACGACGTTCTGCGCGGAGACCCAAGCGGATAACCGAAGCATGATGGGCGTTTTCTTAGCGTCGGGCTTCGTGGTCAAGACCCGAATGGAGGACGAGATAATCTCGGCGAGATTCTCTATTGAGCCAACCGAGGCCAGCCGAGCGAGTCGAGCACGTCACAGTCGAGTCCCGCATGAAGTAGTGAACGAAGAGGAGGCGCGGTGACGAAATTGGTCATGAACGCGCACGTCGACGACGAGGGCCACGAGGAGGCCGGACACCCCGAACGTCCCGACCGTCTCACCGCCGCCATCGCGGGCGTGCGCGATCTCCACCTCGACGACGACCTCTCGTTCGTTGCTCCGTACATGGCCACCCGAGCGGAACTCGCACAAGTGCACGACGGCTCGTACCTCGACGAACTCGGCGCCTTTTGCTACGAAGGCGGCGGGAACATCGACGAGGACACCTACGCCACCTACGACTCGTGGTCAATCGCTCAGTACGCCGCCGGTGCCGGCCTCGCGGTGATTGAAGAGTTGCGACACCGCGACGACGCGGTGGGCTTCATCGCGGCACGCCCGCCCGGACATCACGCCCTGCGTGACAGGGCGATGGGCTTCTGCCTCCTCAACAACGTGGCAGTGGCCGCGGCCGCGTTGACCGCCCAAGGTGAGCGGGTCGCCATCGTCGATTGGGACGTACACCACGGCAACGGCACGCAGGCAATCTTCTGGAACGATCCCAACGTGCTCTACGTGTCGACGCATCAGTGGCCGCTCTATCCCGGCAGCGGCGGGGCGAGAGAGATTGGCGGGGTCGATGCGCTGGGTCGAACCGTGAACATCCCTCTGGCGCCCGGTGCCACCGGCGACGTGCTGCGCCGCGGCTTCGACGACATCGCGGCGCCAATCCTTGACGCGTTTAATCCCACGTGGGTGCTTGTCTCGGCCGGCTTCGACGCCCACCGGGCCGATGCCATTGCGGATCTCGCTCTTTCCAGCGGCGACTTCGCGCACCTCGCATCCACTGTCGCGTCCTTCGCGCCATCGAGTCGCATGGCGCTCTTCCTCGAGGGTGGCTACGACCTTGCCGCGCTTCGCGACTCGGTTGCCGCGACGCTGGCGACGCTCCTTGGGCGCGAGTACCAGTCCGAGGCCTCGACGAATGGGGGCGCCGGCGCCGAATTGATCCAACGCGCGCAGTCCGAGCGCGACATTGCGCTCCAATTGGCCTACGAGGTCATCGCAGCTGAAGGCGACTCGTGAAGAGCGCGCCACAAATGATTGCGGTGGGCTTCGATGGATCGGCGCCCTCGGAGGCAGCGGTAAAGTGGGCGCTCACCTTTGCGATCCAGATCGACGCAGACGTGGTGTTGGTCCACGCCGTTGGAATCCTCGAACATTTAGCGCACGAAGTCATCACTGAGCAGTTCTCGGGCGCCGTGCACGCACTTGCGTCCGCCGTGGGATTCGACGAGAGCCGCCTTCATTGGCACGTCGACAACGGAGACTCTTGCTCGGTGCTACTTCGCGCGGCACACGCGCCGCTCTCCGCAACTCTGTTGGTCGTCGGCTCGCGAGGACAGGGAGCGCACGCCGGTCATCTCCTCGGCAGTACGAGCCTCCAGTTAGCGGAACGATCAACAGTTCCGCTGGTCATCGTTCCCGACGGCCGGTAGGAACTGCGCCAGGACTCCAGGTTCCATTCACCCAACCAGGTCGTCGCGCGCCGTGAATTCGCCCAGCGGACAGAGTGCCACTTCGATACGCTGCATCGATGATCGTCTTTCTTCACGGTGTACCCGAGACGGCGGCACTCTGGGACAAGGTGCGCGCGCAGTTTGACGACGAAACCGTGGCGCTCTCACTGCCGGGATTCGGGTGCGCGCGCCCCCAAGATTTCAGTGCCACGAAGGACGCCTACGCGCAGTGGCTGGTTGGTGAACTCGAGAATTTTGACGAACCCGTCGACCTCGTTGGACACGACTGGGGTGCGTTGCTCACGTATCGCATCGCGTCGACGCGCAGCGATCTCTTGCGATCCTGGACCGCCGACGTCGCCAACGGCGTCCACCCCGACGCGCGTTGGCACCGTTTCGCTCGGGTGTGGCAGACCCCGGACGAAGGTGAGGCCTACTTCGCCGCACTGCACGAGGCCCCCCTGGAGTCAATGGCCGAGGCCTACGAGCAGTATCACCTCGGTCACGAGGATGCCCTGACGCTCGCCTCATGGTCTGACGACACCATGGGCCGTTGCATTCTCGACCTCTATCGCTCGGCCGTCCCCAACATCTTCGCCACATGGGGACCTCAGTTTGGCCCGACAGCATCACCGGGATTAGTTCTGCACGCGGAACTCGATCCCTTCGACAACAAAGAGATGTCGAACGACGTCGCCGAGACCTTCAAAGCCCGCCAGGCGACGATTCGCGACGCCGGACATTGGTGGGCACTCGAGGCGCCCGTGGAGTCCGCCGCCACCATTCGAACATTCATTGACTCCCTGTAGTTGGGCGTGGTGCCGATAGGAATTTTGCAAGGAGACCTTGCTCGGCGACCAGGCGCGAGCATTCGTGAATTCGCGAGGTGGGACTCTCTTCCTACGCGTTCGCCACAATCGGTGCTGCTCTGGAGGGTTGACCTACCTCGACGCATCGACGAACGCGAGTCGTCACTCGTTTGCGTGACCGACGGACCCACCCCATGGAGAACGGGTTAAGTCGGGGGTTGCGCCCAATACTCGGTCAGCAGTTTGATGGCATCTTCGAGCGTGAGTGATGAAATCTGTGAGTTGGTCAGCTTCAGCGAATGGACGAGTTGATATGCAAGTTGTGCCGGGAGTGTTACCGTGCCGGAACGTTCGACGTCTGATGTTCGCTGAGGTGGTTTCTTGTTGTCGATGCAGTCCCAGAACTCGGCCTCAGTCACATGAAGTTGGTCGTCAAGGATGTGTGACCACATTCCCTTGCCGTACGCCTCGGTGTTTGCCGGGCGGGAGATGCGGGTTCGCAGTACGCTCCCGTCACCCAATAGAAACTCGTAGGTGATGTGGTGCTGGGTTGGTTTGCCCCTCGAATTTCGTACCTCTTGCCACCCTTCGATCTCGCAAAATCGCTGATGCTCGCGCCGGCTAGCGACGCGTGAGGTCATCGCACTGCGGAGAGGTTATTGCTGAGGAGCCACTCCTTGAGTTGTGCGTCGTCGCTCAGTTCAACGAGGTTCGCAAGTGCCCAGTTGCCACGATGGTTAGGTGCGTTAAGCAGTCGCTCGTTCCAGTCCACCGCGTATTCACGCAGCGCCTCGATCAGGTCATCGAGCGCACCATCGAGGTCTTCGCCTTCTCCCGACAACGGGAGCCCGGGGAGAAACGCTGCCCATCCGCCGCCCTCCGCAGCGACTACGGCGCGTGAAGGGAGCAGTATCGCCAACTGCGCGCGCAGCACATCGCCGTCAACAACTGCGTAGCGCTCTCGCTCGCGTTCGAGCGTAGTCACGTATCCGGCGTGCGCCGCATCCAGAAGATCGCGGAAGTTCGTCCGGGCCGCCGTGTACGAGTCAAAGTGACGTGTTTGCATACTGACCACTTTACCAGCCTTCCTGCGTACGTCAAGTACTTACCGTACTTCTAGTGTCGTATTGACGTCATGCCTGAGCCCATCACTTGATGGAATCATTACTAACCCAGACCAGGGGTTATGCAAAAGCGGTCCCGCTTAATTCCCAGTTTTGGACGCGATGCTACGCATTTCAATCAAGATCTCCACTAATCGCCGAATCCGGATGGGCCAATCAATGTCCTCGGTGCGCGAGGACGAATGCAATCGCGAGCGCCATCATTGCGAACGACAGCGCACGTAAGGCGCGTTCGGAGGGAACAAGTAGAAAGTCGCGGTCGATTGGTCGAACTGAACCGTCCGCGAATCTGATCTCGCCTTCGACCGAGGTCACTCGTCGACGAATCGTCCGCACCGGATTCGAGAGGTTGCGCTGCGCCGCCGACGACAGCGCCGCCGAGAAAGCCAGCACAGCAGCGGACCACGATATCGATGACGCTTGGGCGTACGCCGAGGTCAGAACAGGGAATGCACCCCACGCCACGGCGAATCCAAGGTCGGTGTGGACGAGTCCCCCTAAGAGTTCAAGGTCGTACGCGAGAACGAAGAACGAGCCAATGACAATGAAGATGAGTAGACCGAAGCCAACTCTCGTAATGCCGACAATGCCGAGTGCCACCGAGCCGCCCAGCCCTACGACGGCCGCGCTCGTGAGTACCCACGACGGCAGTTCCGTACCGAGCGGGCGTCCACGAATCTCGTCCAAAGCGTGCGCCGCGACGCCCACGGCGAGGAAGAACGCGACAAGAGTCGCGATCAGTGTCGTCCAGTTGACGTGTTCGACCACCATCGCTCCGAGCACGACGTACGAGAGGTGCCACAACGTATAGGGCGGGTGGAGCAACGCACGCACATCGCGCCACGTGGTGCGTCGGCCAGTCGCGTAAAACGCTGGACCTTCGACGCTCTTAGCCATCACGTCCTTTGACGGCCCACATGACGATTCCACCACCCACCGACATTGGTTGCACCCTCACGTCGACCATCCCCGCCGATTTCCAATACTCAACCGTCGCTGCGACCGGGTGGCGACGGTAATGGCCTTCGATGTTGGGGCCCAAGAAGCGCCCGACGTCATACCACTCCTTGCCGCCAAGAAGCAGCCCCCCAATCGGCAGGACCATTCTCGTGTAGCACCACCACAGCGGGTACCAGAGTCCTGTCGGCACGAAGAACTCCATACCCGCGAGCACGCCGCCTGGTTTGAGTACTCGGGCCAACTCGGCGAGCGTCGCCGCCGGGTCACTGACGTAGCGAAGAAGATACGTAAAGGAGACAGCGTCGAACGTGTCATCGGCGAAGGGCAAATCCTCGGCGCGTCCCTGCACGAGTCGCACGCCCGCGTGGTGACCCCTTGACAACTTCTCGCGCGCCCCTTCAAGCATTCGGGCGTTGAGATCGATGCCTGTGATTTCTGCACCCGTGGCCGCCCGAAGCGCCAGCGCCACGCCCGCGGTGCCGGTTGCCACGTCGAGCACGAGATCATCTGGGCCCGCGACGATCTTCTCCACTACCGCGTTGCGCCACCTTCGATCCTGACCCATTGAGAGCAGATAGCCCAACGCGTCGTAGCGTCGCGGCAGACCATTGAATAACTCCGTGGCGAAGCGATTGGGCTCGGGTCCTATGCCTTGTGACATCACCATCCTTCGTCTTTTACGCAGGTTACGCCTTTGCATTACGTTGCCCGCAGCGCCAAGGATGTACCACGCGTAACGCAGAACTTAGAGAATTGAGCGGCCACTACGGATCCGCCGACGGGTATCGAACTCAACGACGTTCCACGGGAACTCACGTAGCGACCTCGGAAGATATCTGTTCACGGCCCCCGCCGCGTGCGTACAGCGCTCGAACTTTGCCTGTTGACGAGCAGTCCACTCGAGACCTAGCTCCTTGCGGAAGGGCTCGGGAAGAAATCCGCTCGTCAGGAACAGATGCAACGGTCCAAGGACACGTGCAAGTGGCCGCGGTAGGAATGACAACGACGCGATACCCAGCAAGAACTCGCGGGTGACGTCATCGACGGCGATCTTCTGCACTTCAGTGTTCCAGTACCGATCGAACGCGACCCGGTCACCTGGCCACATCGAGGCTGGGACTTGCAACGTCGTCGCGAATCGTGCGCAGCGCGCCAAGAGGAGATTGCGCTCCTCGTCGTCGAGACTCCCGCGAAGGAATCCAATGGCGTCGAGGGTACCTTGGTACATGCACGCCGCAACCCATAACTGGAGTTCGGGATCGAACGCATCGTACGTGACGGCGTCGTCCTCACTCGAACGCACCAGACGGTGCTGCGCGTTGACTTCGGCGCGGAGTACTTCTCGTTCGTGTTCGGAGCCGAAGAGCGCGATCATTATGTAGCCGAGTGTCGTCCTCGTTCGCTTCACGGGATGCTTCGAAAGTGAACCACCGGGAACCTTGCTCTCAGCGACTGCATGGCCAATGGGAAGCCGCGAGAGTTGCATGATGACGTTCGCACCAGCGGGCGCCAGTGCCAGACCACTCAACATTCGACGTCGAATGTCGGAGTCCACAGAATCTGGACGCGATGCAGGCTGACCATCGGGTTGCGCAGGCAAGGTTCGACCACCTCTCGTGTCGCTCGTTGTCAGCGTACAGGCGGTGCACTGTTTTTGACGACGGGCGACGACAGCGAAGCACACGTTGCGCGAGATTGTTCTCTGCGTGAAGGCGGTACCCTTTGAAGTAGGAATCGTCGGCCATCGAGTTAGAAAGTCGGCATCACACTCTTGAACGTCGCTCCATCGTCACTCCTCACTGACCGTTATGAACTGAGCATGCTCGACGGTGCTCTGACCTCTGGACTCATCGATGCGCGCGCCACCTTCGAAGTCTTCACGCGTTCACTGCCGGACGGCAATCGCTACGGTGTCGTCGCGGGCACCGGGCGGTTGCTCGACGAGCTCTCAACGTTCCGGTTCGATCAGCCAACAATCGAGTGGCTGCTCGCACGTCAGGTTGTCAGTCCGGCGCTGGCTCAGTACCTCGCCAACTACCGCTTTGATGGCGACATCGTCGGTTACCTGGAAGGCGAGGTATTCACTTCGCTCTCGCCCGTCCTGCGTCTTGAGGGTCGTTTCGCGGACATCGTGCTCGAAACGCTGACGCTGTCAATTCTTAACTTCGACTCGGGAGTAGCGACCAAGGCAATGCGCGTCGTGCGCGCGGCGCAGGGACGGCGACTCATCGAAATGGGTTCCAGGCGAACGAACGAGCGAGCGGCCGTCGCCGCGGCGCGGGCGTCGTACATCGCGGGCTTCGACGCCACGAGCAACCTTGCGGCCGGCATGCTCTACGACATCCCCACCGCCGGCACCGCCTCGCACGCCTTCGTACTCGCCCACGAGAGCGAACGAGCGGCCTTCGAAGCACAGATCGCGACGCAAGGTCCTTCAACAACATTGCTCGTGGACACGTTCGACACCGAGGCGGGCACGGAACTGGCCCTCGACGTCGCCGGTCCCGACTTGGGCGCAATTCGTATCGACTCCGGCGTCATTGCGGACGCTGCACTGCGCTCACGAAAGCTGCTTGACCAGCGCGGTGGGACGAGTGTCAAGATCACACTCACCGGCGACCTCGACGAATTTGCAATCGCGGACCTGTTGCAACGCGACATTCCGGTCGACACGTTCGGTGTCGGGACGAAACTCGTGAGCGGCTACACACCGCCGGGATTCGTCTTCAAACTGGTCGCAATTGAAGATCGGTCCACCATGCGCTCCGTCGCGAAACGCTCGATCGGAAAACTGTCGACCGGAGGCGCGAAAGTGGCGTATCGGCTGTTCGACGACGGGGTCGCGGTCACCGAACTGATGATTCCTCGTGATCGCGACGGCGAACACGTAGACCGGCGAGGCCGAGTTCTCACGCACGAACTCGTACGAGACGGCGTGTCGATTGTCGATACATCAGTGCTCGCGGCTCGAGTTCGCGCCGCGAGCGCGGTCAACGAGCTGCCCGTCGAAGCGTTCAATCTGGCGAAAGGTGAACCGGCACTCGTGTCGCAGGTCATCCCTGAGAATGAGTCGTAGCGAATGGCGCTGCGAGGGGTTGATCTGAACGGCACTAAGCACCGACGCGCGATCATCGTCGTCGATCCCCAGCCCGACTTCTTCGAAGATGGTCCTCTTCCGATCGCGGGGGCGACCGCGACCGCGGAACGCATCCGCGACTATTTGGCCGCACGAGGAGAGGCATTCGACCTGGCGATCGTCACCCAGGACTGGCACGTCAGTCCCGGCGAACATTGGAGTGCGACGCCCAATTACGAGTCCACATGGCCGGTGCACTGCGCTGCCGACTCGCCCGGCGCCCAGATCCACCGGGCGCTGGCCAAAGTGCAGTGGGACGCGGTGATTCATAAGGGTGCACGTGAAGGCGCATACTCAGGATTCGAAGGGCACGGCCTCGACGGGGCACCGCTCGCTGAGATTCTTTCCAATCGAGGCGTTCGCCACGTCACGGTGGTCGGATTCGCAACTGATCACTGCGTGAAGGCCACGGCACTCGACGCGCGGGCACTTGGTCTTGACGTCAGCGTGGCGCTTGATCTCTGCGCGGGAGTGACGCCCGAGACGACACGTTTGGCGATCAACGAAATGCGCGACGCCGGCATCTCGATCGTCCAGTCGAGCGAACTTTAAGAGCCCCCGTCGCTTAGGGGAGTGATTCGATGAGCCGGGCGAGTTCTTCTCGGCGATAACCGTGGCCCCGCGCAAAGTCGATCAGTTCACGTGCTCGCGCGACCACGGCGCCACTATCGGGCGATCCCGACACTGTGATGCCTCTTCCTCGACGAAATTCGAGCAGACCCTCGTCGCGCAGAATACGCAATGCCCGCAAGACCGTATTGGCATTGACGTTGAGCACTGCCGCGAGGTCCCTCGCCGGAGGAAGGCGTTCACCTCTCGCGGCTTCGCCATTGGCAATTGCTTTTCGAAGTTCCGCGGCGACCTGATCGTGGAGCGCAACCGAATCTTCTGGGTCTACCTTGACACTCAACATGGTGCTAGATAGAGTAGCACCAACGAGCAGCGCGGACCAAGTGAAAGACAGAGCAATGACCTTACTTATCAGAGAGTTCGAGCCAGGGGCCGCGACGCGCAGTGCCGTTGAGATCGACCATCTTCGCGAGGCGGAACAACTTCTCATCGAAGAGGCCCGACGACGTCAGCGTCGACGTCAGCGCTTCATCGCCGCCGTCATCTCGGCCGTCGTGGTTGGCTCGGGTGTCGCTTACGCCATGTCGAGCGGAGCCGCCAACAGGCCTCCAAAAACCATTCCGGTTAATCCCGTGTCACTGACTTCATTCCCCACGTGTGTCGCACACAACCTGCACGCGTCGTTCTCCGGTCCCCCCAATGGTGCGGCGGGAACGACCTACTACACGCTCAAGGTGATCAACCAAGGATCCGAGTGCACCCTGCCTCCGTTGGCGGTGCGTGGCTTCAATACCGCGACGTCGGCATACGTCGGGCCTTGGTCGAGGGTCTATCGAACCAGTCAGAGCAAGACCAACGTCGCCACAGGTCACGCGGCGTACGTTCCCGTAGGCGTCGCGGATACTGGCAACTATTCTTCAGCACTGTGCCACGCCGCGAGCGTAAACGCCTTGCGCGTAGCCGTCGCCGGCAACCGTTTCGTCTTTGGCACACTGGCGCTTCGAACCACGGTGTGCACCACGACCCAGAGTCTGCATACGCAGTCTGCGTCGCTCAACCCCAACGGCGACTGATTGCGACGCCATCGCTACGGCTCTTGGCGACTCCTCGTGTGCAGAATCTGCTGCGCGTGACGGAGAAGTGGCGCGTCAATCATCCGTCCCTGATAGGCAAATACGCCCCGTTCACTCGCGGCCGCCTTACTCACGGCACTCGCCCACGCAATCTCATCGTCGGTAGGTCGAAACGCAGCGCGCACAACCTCAACCTGTGTCGGGTGGATGCACGCAGTCGCGCAAAAACCTGAGGCGGCGGCGTCTTCCGCTTCAATCCTGAGCCCCTCCACGTCCGCAATGTCGAGATGAATGGCGTCAATGGCGGCGCGATCGTGCGAGCGGGCCGCCAGGAGCACTTGGGAACGCGCGTGCGTCGCGACAGCCCGATAGTCACCGCTCCTCGTTCGACTGGAGCGTCCGCCCAGTGAAGCGACGAGGTCCTCGGCGCCCCACATGAGCGCCACCGTGGAGGCGGCCGCCGCGATGTTCGCGGATTCGAGCACACCTCGGGCCGTCTCGCACAGTGCGATGACCGGACGGGGACCGAGCGCATTCACGTCGTCCACTGATTCTGTTTTTGCCAGCATGACGGTCGAATACGGCGTCTGGGCGAGCGCGGCAACGTCGAAAGAAAACTCCTCGGTGCCGACTGGGTTGACGCGGACAATCGTGCGTTGCGGGTCCAGGAGCGTTGCCATCAGCGCTTCTCGAGCACCTGGTCGGTCGGCTGGACTGACCCCATCTTCCAGATCGAGGATGACCATGTCGGCTGCGGCCGCAGCTTTGAGAAATCGATCGGGCCGATCGGCCGGACAGAACAGCAATGCCGGTCCCACCGGCATCCACGTCACGGCGATTCCTTCGGCCTCATCTGCACGAGCGTTGAACGCGTCGCAATCGCCACGACGTCGCCATGTTGATTCCTCGCGGTGTGTTCCAACGTCACGATGCCCTCGCCCGGTCGGCTCTTCGAAGCGCGCTTCTCCAGCACCACCGTCTCCGCGTAGAGCGTGTCACCGTGGAAGACCGGTTTAGGAAAACTCACGTCACGGAAACCAAGGTTCGCCACGATGGTGCCCTGCGTGAGTTGCGCGACTGACAGGCCCACCAAGGTCGAGAGCGTGAAGAGGCTGTTGACCAGACGGGCACCAAAGGGCTGGCCACTCGCCCATGCCTCATCAAGGTGCAGCGCCTGCGGATTCATGGTCAGTGTGGAGAACAGGATGTTGTCGGCTTCACTGACGGTTCGTCCGGGCGAATGTCGGTAGACGGTATTGAGCTCGAACTCCTCGAACCACAGTCCGCGCTGTTCAACGACGCGCCGTTCTTCTTCACTCATATCGCCACCCTCATCACGGGCCCCGTCGCCGCTTGCACTTCTTCCACACTGACGCCGGGCGCCGTCTCTCGAAGAACCAGACCGTCCTCGTCGACGTCAATCACGGCGAGATCGGTAATGATCCGATTGACACAGCGTTTTCCGGTGAGCGGAAGCGAACATTCGTCCACGATCTTGTGTTCATGGTCTTTCGTCACGTGCTCCATCATCACGATCACACGTTTAGCGCCGTGCACGAGGTCCATCGCACCGCCCATACCCTTCACGGTCTTCCCGGGCACAATCCAATTCGCGAGGTCACCGAACTGTGAAACCTCCATCGCGCCCAACACCGCGACATCGATGTGGCCGCCGCGAATCATTGCGAAGGACGCGGCCGAGTCGAAGAACGATGCGCCCGGCAGAGTTGTGACGGTCTCCTTGCCGGCATTGATCAGGTCGGCATCGACGTGTTCTTCGTCGGGGTAGGGACCGACGCCGAGGATCCCGTTCTCCGAGTGGAGCACGACGGTGATGCCTTCGCGCAGGTAGTTCGGGACCAGCGTGGGCATGCCAATGCCCAGATTGACGTAGTCGCCGTCCTTCATCTCCGCCGCGACTCGGGCCGCGAGCTCCTCACGAGTCAGCGCCATCAGTGTCCACCCGCGCTACTCGTCGAGAGCACGTCGCTGATGGCCTTCGCGTCGCGCACGGTTCGACGCTCGATTCGTTTCTCGGGATTCTCCACGACGACCACTCGTTGCACGAAGATTCCCGGTGTATGCACGGTTGCCGGAGGAAGATCGCCCGGTTCGACGAGCTCTTCGACCTCGGCAATCGTGATTCGCCCGGCCTGCGCACAGAGCGGATTGAAGTTTTGCGCAGCCTTCTCATAGACGAGGTTGCCGTGACGGTCGCCAACTTTTGCGTGCACGAGGGCGAAGTCACAGGTGATGGCACGCTCGAGCACGTACTCGGTGCCGTCGAAGATTCGGATCTCTTTCGCGTCAGAGGCCAACGCGATCGAGCCATCGCTGGCGTAGCGAAGTGGCAGACCGCCGTCAGCGACCTGGGTGCCCACGCCGGCCGGTGTATAGAAGGCCGTGATGCCCGCACCACCGGCGCGCAGCCGTTCTGCGAGCGTGCCCTGGGGCACCAGCTCCACTTCGAGCTCGCCCGAGAGGTACTGACGGGCGAACTCCTTGTTCTCACCCACGTACGAACCCGTGGTACGGGCAATCCGCTTTTCGCGAAGCAGCATCCCGAGACCAAAGTCGTCGACGCCGCAGTTGTTCGAGACGGTGATGAGTTCGCTGACACCTGCGGCGAGCACCGCTTCGATCAGGACTGAGGGAAGGCCCGAAAGCCCGAAACCCCCGACCGCCAATGATGCGCCGTTTGCGATATCGGCGACTGCGTCGGACGCACTCGCGAAAACCTTGTCCATCACTTCACCGCTTTCCTAGATCGTCGTCCACTTCGGTGGCGACAGCCGTCGATTCGCCCAACTCGACATCGCGTTGCGGACTGTCACTCGGCAGCAGGCGCGCCACGACCTCGTCAACGACCACGGAGTCGCCCTCTCGGACAAGGATATCGGCGGTGCCATCGCGCGGGGCGAAGAGCACGTGTTCCATCTTCATCGCCGACACGACCACGAGCGCTTCACCCGCGCGGACCGACTGACCCTGTGTCACGCGAATACGTAACACCGTGCCGGGCATGGGACTGCGCACTTCGTTACTGGACGCTGAACGCCCGACACCTCGACGCGCAATGTCCTCCTCGACGAGCGGCCACGTCTCGCCGTCAACGCAGACCCAGGTCGTGCGTCCGTCGACGACGTACCAACCGTGATGGACGTCAGCGCCCGTGCTGAACGTCACGCCATCGTCGTCATTCGACGTCACGCTCAGTTCGACGTCCTCACCGTCAACACGTAACTGCGCGGTGCCGATCGTCCCGAGCATCGTGACCGTGAGAGTGCCGCCATCGAGTCGTGGCAGCACAAACGTCATCGGACGGTCCTGCCCCAGTCGCCATCCGTGCACCGCATCCCACGGATCGCGCACGGGACCGTTGGGCGCCAGCCGCTCCAGCCACGAGAGGGCGTAGAGCGCCAGCACCGCTCGCGACGGGACCGTCGACACCAGCGACTCGACTTCTCGTTCGATGAGTCCGGTGTCGAGGTTGCCGATGGCAACCTCGTCGTTGGCCAGCAATCGGCGAAGGAAGTCGACGTTCGTGCCCACACCAAGAATCACTGTCTCGCCGAGTGCCGTGTGAAGGCGACGAAGGGCGGTCACTCGATCGGGCCCCCACGCCACGACCTTGGCGAGCATCGGGTCATACTGCGTTGCGACGTCCAACCCTTCGAGTAACCCACTGTCCACGCGGATCCCTTCCCCGGA
>PLZP01000099.1:26183-41374 GCA_003152215.1 Acidimicrobiaceae bacterium
GTGTTCATCTCCATGAAGAAGAACTCATCGGGCTGCCGCGACGAGACAATGAACTCAACGGTCCCTACGCTGCTGTAGCCAACGCTCCGTGCAGCGTCGACCGCGGACGCACAGAGTCGGTGTCGCGTCGCATCATCCAACAGTGGCGACGGTGCCTCTTCGACGACCTTCTGGTGACGGCGCTGCAGCGAGCACTCTCGCTCTCCCAAATGCACGACGGTGCCGTACTCGTCGCCAAGCACCTGTACCTCAATGTGCCGGGGACGAACGATAAAGCGCTCCAAAAAGAGAGCGTCGTCGCCAAATGATGAGAGCGCCTCACGACGCGAACTCGTGAGCGCCTCACTGAGATCGTCTGCTCCCTCGACACGTCGCATACCCTTCCCGCCACCGCCCGCGGAGGGCTTGATGAGCACCGGGAATCCGACTTCCATCGCCGCAGCACGCAGATCGCCGTCTGACATTCCCGCTTCGATTCGGCCGGGCACCACCGGCACGCCCGCCGCGGCGACATGAAGCTTCGCCTGGATCTTGTCCCCCATGAGCGAAATCGCTCGCGCGCTCGGCCCAATGAATGTGATGCCGCGCTCCGCGCAGGCGCTCGCGAAGGCCGCGTTTTCCGAGAGAAATCCGTAACCGGGATGGACGGCGTTGGCTCCGGCGGCGGCGCAGGCGTCGAGAACCCGTTCGATGTTGAGGTAGCTCTCGTGTGGCGCAGTCGCTCCGAGGTACAGCGCCTCGTCCGCCTCGAGTACGTGTCGCGCACCGCGGTCGGCGTCGCTGTATACCGCGACAGACTTAATACCGATGCGCTTGAGCGTGCGAATGATACGAACGGCAATCTCCCCGCGATTCGCAATGAGGACCGTCTCAAACATCACTACATCCGAAAGACGCCGTAGGCGACGTCGTCGAGCGGCGCATTCGCGCACACCGAGAGGGCAAGACCAAGCACGGTCCTCGTGTCGAGCGGATCGATGATGCCGTCATCCCAGAGTCGAGCGGTCGAGTGGTACGAGTTTCCCTCCTGCTCGTAGCGACTGCGAATCGGTGCCCGGAACGCCTCCTCGTCTTCGGCGCTCCACGATCCCCCGCCCGACTCAATCTGCGTGCGCTTCACCGTCGCGAGTACCGCCGCCGCCTGGTCGCCACCCATGACCGAGATTCGACTCCCCGGCCACATCCACAAGAAACGTGGTGAGTAGGCCCGACCACACATGGAGTAGTTCCCGGCGCCGAACGAACCGCCGATGATCACGGTCAACTTAGGCACTCGCGCGCACGCGACGGCGTTGACCATCTTGGCCCCGTGCTTCGCAATGCCACCGGCTTCGTACTCTCGTCCGACCATGAACCCCGTGATGTTCTGCAAGAAGATCAACGGGATCTTGCGCTGGTCGCACAGTTCAATGAAGTGCGCGCCCTTCAACGCCGACTCAGAGAACAGCACGCCGTTGTTCGCGACGATTCCGACGGGGTGTCCCCAGAGATGGGCAAAGCCCGTCACGAGCGTCGTCCCGTACTCCGCCTTGAACTCGTGGAAGGCACTCGCGTCGACGAGTCGAGCAATCACTTCGCGCACGTCGTAGGTCGTGCGCGGGTCCGCGGGGATGACACCATAGAGTTCCGCTGGGTCGACCGCTGGCTCCTCAACCGCCTGGACGTTCCACGGCGGCGACGATCGCGGGCCCAACGTGGCGACGATGGAGCGAACGATGGAGAGGGCGTGCGCGTCGTCGTCCGCCAGATGGTCCACGACACCAGACGTTCGCGCGTGGAGTAGTCCGCCGCCGAGATCCTCGTCGGTCACAACCTCTCCGGTCGCGGCCTTCACCAATGGGGGACCGCCCAGAAAGATCGTTCCCTGATCCCTGACAATGACGGTCTCGTCCGACATGGCGGGGACGTAGGCACCCCCAGCGGTACAGGACCCGAGCACGGCGGCGATTTGCGCGATGCCCTTCGCGCTCATCGTCGCCTGATTGAAGAAGATGCGTCCAAAGTGATCACGATCGGGAAAGACCTCATCCTGTCGTGGCAGGAATGCGCCTCCGGAGTCGACGAGGTAGATACAGGGCAATCGATTGGCCAGAGCAACCTCCTGCGCGCGCAGGTGCTTCTTCACGGTCATCGGGTAGTAGGTGCCACCCTTCACCGTGGCGTCGTTCGCCACGATGACGCATTCGCGGCCACTCACCCGCCCCACGCCGGTGATGATGCCCGCACCCGGCGACTCATTGTCGTAGAGCTCAAACGCAGCGAGTGGCGACAACTCGAGGAATGGACTCCCTCGATCGAGCAGCACGTCAACGCGCTCTCGGGGCAACAACTTCCCACGCGCGACGTGGCGATCACGCGACGATTGCGGTCCACCCGAGAAACTCTCGAGTCGTGTCTTCAACTCTTCGACGAGCGCGACCTGGTACGACCGATTGCGTTCAAAGTCCTCGCCGTGACGATCGATTGCGGTCGAAAGTAACTCCACCAGTCCCCCATTTTGAGTTAATGTCTACTAACTGAAAAGTGTACCAGTGGGAATCCGCTCCGTCCAGCCCCAGGAGGTGTTTGGGTGAAAGAACCAACGCGACGCAGTCGTCAGAAGGCCGAACGGCGCGAGCAACTACTGGCTGCGGCGTCGCGACTCTTCGCCGAACGGGGCTTTCGCGCGGTGTCCATCGAGGACCTCGCGTCTGACGCTGGCGTCAGCGGACCGGCGCTCTATCGCCACTTTGAGAGCAAGGAGTCAATCTTGGCCGACCTCTTGATCAACGTGAGTGAACGACTTCTGCGCCAGGGCACCGATCGCGTCGCGAACGCGACGTCGCCGAGCGACGCGCTTCGCTCGCTCATCACGTTCCACACTGATTTTGCCCTTCGAGACCGTGACCTCATTCGCATCCAGGATCACGACTTCGCCAATCTCGCGACGGTTGATGCCAAGACGGTCAGTCGACTGCAACGGGCCTACCTGGAAATCTGGGTCACCGTGCTCAACGAGCTCGATTCCACGGACTCTGAGAGCGTCATTAGAACCAAGATTCAGGCGGTCTTTGGACTACTCAACTCGACGCCCCACAGTGCCTTGCACCGCGACACCGAAACAACCCGCGCGGTGCTCGAAGAGATGGCAATCGACGCCTTGTGGTTGCCGTTGCTTAGGACGAGTTCACCGGCAACCGCGACCTGAATCGTTCGCGTTCGTCAGCGGATCATTGCGGTCGCCCGGTACACGTCGGTGACGTAGGGCAACGCAACGGGGTCGGGTAGGTCGCGAATGACCGCCGCCACGTTCTCCATCAACGCGTGCCGTTCGTCCTCACCCATGACCGCGATGTAGCTCGTCGTGAGCACTCGCTGGGCGAGGCGGGTGTGCTCCAGCACTTGGGCGTGCGCGAACTTCCTTCGTTCGATGTTCAGGAACGGTCCGGCCGCGATCACCGGCGTGAAGTCACTCCCCACTTGGTAGGGCTGGTGTTCGGGCCACTGCATGGCCCGTCCAAGCGCCGCGACCCATTCGACCGACTCGTCGCGTTCGTTCCACACGAGTCCCAGTCCCCCTCCGTCAACCAGTACGCGGTGGATCTCTTCGAGCGCGACCGGTGCGTCGAACCAGTGGAACGCCTGGGCGACCACCACGCAGTCAGCGCATCCACTCTCGAGCGGAATGTTGTCGTCACGTCCGTCCAGTACGGTCACCGTGGGAAGTCGTTGCTCCAACACTGCACGCATCCCGGGCGTCGGTTCGACTGCCGTGATCCGTGGTCCGAAGGGAATCAAGTGACCGGTGAAGATTCCCGTACCCGCGCCGAGATCGACGACGTGCACGTCGCGGTCGATTCCGAGCGTGTCGACGAGGAACCGCACCGCTTCGATCGGGTAGTCCGGACGGGCGCAGTGGTAGCGATTGCCATCGGCGAAGCCCGCCATTCCCAGATCGTCTGATTTCGAGTCGGACACTCTCGCCATCCTCAACGTAGAAGGATGTTCTCAATCTAGAGCCTTGCGGATACTGGCACGCCGACATCGTCGAGCGGTCTCCCTAACTCACGCGGACCGCCGAGACAACCAGTCGTTCGCTGTGGGTATCGAGGCGCGGCATCCACTCACCGGCGCAGGTGACCAAACTGAGATGGGCGAGTCCGTCACTGGAGGGTTGGGCCGGCTCGCCTCGGGGCGGACCGGTTCCGTAGATCAAGTCGAGGACGGGCAGGGTCTTCGACTGGGCGAACGTGTACGTATGCGACGAGGTCACCACGAACTGCTCACTGAAGCCGGTCGTCGTGTCGCGTACGAATATACGGTCACCGGGAACGAGCTCGGAGAGTCGGCCGAAGACCGCGTAGGCCCCGAAACGATCATCGATGTGCCCCGCGAACGTCGCCGTTCCGATCGCGCCGGGCACCGCACTACCGCGATACCAGAAGGTGTCGGACCAATCAGGGCTGTTCGCACCACCCTCGGGAGCCGCCATCGCCGCCGCTGAGGTCATGCCCACGGCGAGCAGTGGACTGTTCACGCCGATGCTCGGGATCACGACGACGAGGGGTACACCCATTGCCGGTGCCTCGAGACTGCGCCGCAGGGACGTCGAAACTGCCGAGTCGAGACTTTGGCGCTGGACGTGGATCTTGGAGGAGGGCATCGCCACGTACTGCGTTGACGGACCAGAGTTCGATGTGAGAGTCATGGCCAACACGACCGCCGCCACTGCGGCGACGCCGCCAATGGCGATCAGATTCTTACGACTTCGAACGATCATCAACGATTACTGACGCTTGACCTGGACTCGACGCGATCCCGCGTAGAGCGCGAGCCCGCCGCCAAATCCGATACCCAAGAGACCGACGATGGGCCAGGGGCTGCCCGTTGGGAGGAGCGGTCCTCCGCCCGTTACGGGTGCTCCCACCAATGGCGGCGCCGTCGTGGTCGTGTTCACACCGAGGCCCGCGACGGTCGTGGTGGTGTTCGACGGCGAACTCTTGGCCGTCGTCGGCGTCGTGCCCGATGGCGCGGTGGTCGTTGTCGCGCTAGTTCCTGTGGTCGTGGTGGTCCCGGCGGTCGTGGTCGTGGTCGTGGTCGTGGTCGTGGTCGTCGGCGACGAGACGTTGCAGGTCGGCGACGTGATCGTGTTGTCGTTGAGCGAGACCTCACCGTTTTGAGCGAGCGCGCGACCCTCCAGTGTGGCGCCGGTCTGCATGGTGATCGACGTCAGGGCGAGGATGTTGCCAACGAAGGAGGTCGTCGTGGCGATGGTCGCGGAACTACCCACTTGCCAATAGATGTTGCATGCCTGCACCCCGCCCGACAATACGACGCGACTTCCCGACGCCGTGATGAGCGTGCTCACCGCTTGGAAGATGAAGACTGAGTTCGCAGTGCCGACCAGGGTCAGCGTGCCAGTCAGCGACATTCCGGAACTCGCCGAGTAGACGCCCGGACTGAGTGACTGGCCACCGAGGTCGGCGTTCATAACCGCCGTCGTGGGCGCCGCCATCGCCTGGAGGTACGCGCTCGTCACGTCGTTGGCCGCAACGTTGGCGGGACCGCCCGTGGGTCCACCGGTGTTCTGCGTGCCACCGATTGTGCCCGGGGGAAACCCGACGACGGCGGTCCCGGGATAGACGTCGAGGTCGCCGCTGAGCGTACTGGAACCAGTATTCGTCACGGTCGAGCCGGCGACGACCGACGCGGCGGCGGCGGTTCCGAGATTTGGTGCCGTCGCCGACCAGGCGGGCGATGCGCCGAAGGCGAGCGTGAGAGCGCCGACGGTGAAGACCGAGAGGCCCAGGCGACGTGACGCGGACTTGATGCGACGTGGGTGAGTCATGGTACTGCTCCTCTAAATGCTGCACATTGGCGACGCCATATTCGCGTCACCTCATTAAGCCCGGTCAGAATCTCTGAACCGAAAGCGAATGGGCTCTTCCCGGTTGCATGCACCCGGAAGTGGAACATCAATCACGAACGGATGGACCTATCGACGCCGACCGATGAATTTTGACGCGCCTTACTGCGGCGGCGACGTTCGGCGCTCGGAGGTATCGAGAGCGCCCTCAGGATCTCCAATGATCCGACCGCATTCCTTGAATGAGACGCACGCTGTAGAACGTCAAGAAGGCAGACAACGCAACCCCACTACGGGCGAGGCGCCCAGCCCGAACAGGCGACAACCGTAACGGCCGTCCGACCCGAGTAAGGCGTCTCACAGGTAACCGAGAAGTCAACTTCAACTTCGATTGCCAACTTAGCCCTGTTTAAGAATTTCGGTGACCGATTGCCGCCCAACTTACGCCCGTCAATGCGACAACAGTTCGACTACCGCTCTAGGATGCGCTCTTCGATACGAGACTCCATCAGGAACGTCGTACATTTACTCACCCCGTTGCTTGTGAACGTGTCTATTCGCGTCGCGGCAACTACGCGAGTGAAAGGAAGCCCGACGTGATGCAAAGACCGAACGCGTCGATGACGAGAAATCCCGCGATGAGCGTAATGACGATCGCACGAGTCCCACGGCCCCGCAAGTGGTACGACGGAACGGGCATATACCAATTCGGCAACAGACCGGGCGGCTCAACAGCGATACCGCTCCACGCGACCGCGTTCGCGTCGAGCGCAACATTTGGATCAGCCGCAAGCGCGAGAGCCGTCAACTCATCGTCGCTAAAATATCCCACCGAACTGTCCGACGGAGGTCTCGATGCAGAGTGACGTTCCACGATGACCTTCTTCCTTCTCCCGAGCGTACGTGTCTAATAGTCACCTTGGACGCCAGGGCGTTACATCACCGTCAGGACTGAGCCGTCGCCTGTATGCGACGTGCGCTTAGCCCAGTTTGAGTCCGAGATTCGCGAGTTGCCCGAGACCGCCGCCTCCGGATGTGCCTTGACTTTGGGGAATGTAGGGCTGAAGAGCGTGCGCCAGTCCCGGCAAGGTCATCGTCTGAAGATGCACTTTTCCCGGACCAGTGAGCTTAGCGAGGAAGAGTGACTCGGCACCAAAAAACATGTTCTTGATGCCTTTCACCATCTGAATGTCGAGCGCCACCTTCGCCTCGAAGAGTCCGATATGACCGGGGTGGACCAACATCGATTCACCGGCGCCAAGTTCATAGGTCACGATCTCGCCCGACAACTCAATCCACGCTGTCCCGCTGCCCGCGATGCGCTGAAGGATGAATCCGTTGCCCGAGAAGACACCAACGCCCAGCTTCTGTTGGAAGCCAATATTCAGCGTGACGCCATCGGTGCTGGCCAAGTAACCGTGACGCGACACCATGTACTCGTTCTGCGCGTCAATCTTCACCGGCATGATGTTCCCGGGAAGCTTGGTGGCGAAGGCCACGGTGCCGACTTCGCTGCCACCGGTGTACTGCGACATGAAGATCGTCCCGCCGGCGACGGCGCGCTTCAGTACGCCCAGCACGCCCGATCCACCGGCACCACTTGTCTGGGTCGTCATCTGAATCGTCGGTGACATCCACGAGAGTTCGCCGCCTTGAGAAATGACTGACTGACCTGATTGGAGCTGGACTTCGAGGACCGGCATCGTGGTGCCGATGATTCGGTGTGCAACGCCGGTACCATCACTGTCGGCAAAATTGGGCAGTCCGCCCGCCACTTCTTCGGTCATGTTGATTCCTCCAATGGTTCCCCTAATTGTGCCAGAAATGTCAGTATCGCGACGGCCCCGCGCTCACGTCGCCACCAACCATGCTCGAGCGACTGTCGTTGTCAAAGTGTGGTCGCGCCGTGTGCACCGCGTGGTCAAAGAGCGAAATTTAGAGGAGTAATGTAGAAGACGGGCCTACACGCAACGCGACTCGTTACGAGATTGTGCCGGGTGGTACCGAAGGAGAACGCTGCATGGAGCCGACGAACGATCAGGATCCGAACTACTACCACCGGGTAGTGGACTGTCAGTGGGCCTGCCCCGCTCATACGAACGTGCCGGGTTACATCCGCATGATCGCCCAGGGCCAGTTCGACGATGCCTACATGCTCAACCGCGAATCCAACGTCTTTCCCGGCATCCTCGGACGGACCTGTGACCGGCCGTGCGAACCGGCCTGTCGCCGCGACCGCGTCGATGGGAGCCCCGTCGCCATCTGTCGATTGAAGCGAGTTGCCTCGGACTTAAAGGGTGATATCTCGGACCGCCTGCCCGCAGTCCCGACCGAGAAAAACGGAAAGCGCGTGGCCTGCGTTGGCGCGGGACCGTCAGCACTTACCGTCGCCAACGACCTCCTTCCCTTGGGCTACGACATCGTCATGTTTGAGCAGTTCGCGAAGCCCGGTGGTCTGATGCGCACCAACATCCCCGAGTTCCGACTGCCCGACAAGGTGCTCGAAGACGAGACGCAGGTCATCTTGGACATGGGCGTTGACGTTCGCTACAACTCGCCGATCACGAGCATGCGCTCGTTGCTCGCAGAAGGCTTCGACGCGATATTCGTCGGCGTTGGTGCGCCACGAGGCAAGGAACTCGATATCCCCGGGCGTCACGACGAAGTCGACTCGCACATCTTCATTGGCATCGACTGGCTCGAATCCGTCGCTTTCGGTCACGTCACCGAAATCGGGTCGCGAGTCCTGATCATTGGTGTTGGCAATACGGCAATGGACTGCTGTCGCTCGTCGCGTCGACTCGGCGGCTCTGACATCAAGGTCATGGCACGACGACCGCGCGAGTACTTCAAGGCGTCAACGTGGGAACTTGACGACGCCGAGGAGGAAGGCGTCGAGATCATTGTGAATCACGCGCCGAAGCGTTTCGTGATCGAGGACGGAAAGCTCGTTGGTATCGAGTTCGAGGTTCTCGAATGGGACGAAGGGGCGAAGCACTCAACGGTTCTTGAGACGGTCATCATTGAGTGCGACGACGTCATTCTCGCCATCGGCCAGGAGAACGCCTTCCCGTGGATCGAGCGTGACCTCGGCATGGAGTTCGGCGAGTGGGATGTGCCCGTCGTCGATGAGCACACCATGCAGTCGACCTTGACGGGCGTTTTTTTTGGCGGTGACGCGGCCTTCGGCCCGAAGAACATCATCTGGGCGGTCGCCCACGGACACGAAGCGGCAATCTCCATCCACAACCTCTGCAGCGATATCGCGCTCGATGATCGCCCGCCGGTCGGTATGAATCTCGTCAGCCAGAAGATGGGCATGAGCGAGTGGAGTTACCACAACGACTACAACCCTTCGCCTCGCCAGAAGATGTCCCACGTCGAACTCACGAAGCGATTTGAGTCACTCGACCTCGAGGTCGAACTGGGATTCTCTGTCGAACAGACCGTTCGCGAGGTTCAGCGATGCCTCAACTGCGACGTGGAGACTGCCTTCAAGGCGTCGGCGTGCATCGAGTGCGACGCCTGCATCGACATCTGTCCCGTGCAGTGTCTGACGATCACCAGCAACGGCGCCGAAGACGATCTTCGCTCGCGGCTCTCGGCACCAGCCACCAACCTCAGCCAGGCGCTGTACGTGTCCGAGGCGTTGCCCCAAACCGGTCGGGTGATGGTGAAGGACGAGAACGTCTGCGTGCACTGTGGTCTCTGCGCCGAGCGTTGTCCAACGGCTGCGTGGGACATGGCACTCTTCGACCTGGCTATTCCCTACGCCGGATCGAAGAACTTCATTCCCGTCGCCGTGGGCTTTGGGGGCGGAGGTCGATCGTGACGATAACCGCCAAGTCCAAGTCCAAGGTCCGCAACCAAGTCAACGACTTCGCCATCAAACTGGCGAACGTGAACGGGACGGGCTCGTCCAGCGCGAACGGTCTCTTGGTCCAAGCGATCTTTCGCATGGGCGTTCCGGTCTCGGGCAAGAACCTCTTCCCGTCGAACATTCAAGGCCTGCCCACGTGGTACGAGATTCGCGCGAACGCCTCGGGCTACACGGCCCGAGCGCTCAACTACGACCTCGTCGTCGCCATGAACTCCCAGACCTACACCGAGGATATTGCGGACGTGTGCCCGAATGGCTACCTGCTCTACGACTCGTCGTGGCCGCTCGATCCCGACCTCGAGCGCGACGACGTCAACTTTCTCGGCGTCCCGCTCGCGGCGATGTGTCTCGAGAACTTCACGAAGCCGCGTGAACGCATCTTGATGAAAAACGTCGCCTACGCCGGCGCCGTCGTGGCGCTCGTGGGCATCGACCTCGACGTGGTGGCGTCACTGCTCTCGGAGACCTTCGCGCGCAACGAAGCGCTTCGTGACTCGAACCAGCGCGCCCTTCGCCTCGGCTACGACTACGCGAGAGAGAACTTCGAGTGTCCACTGGCCTTTCATCTGGAGCCACTGCACGAAAACGCTGACTCGATTCTCATCGACGGCAATACCGCGACCGCGTTGGGCTGTCTCTACGCCGGTGCCACCGTCGCCGCCTGGTACCCCATCACGCCGGCGACGGCCGTGATGGACAACTTCACGAGACTCTGCGCCCGGTATCGGCGTGAGACGATCGAGAGCGACGATCCCGACGCCCCGGCTAAGTACAAGAACAACTACCTCATTATCCAGGCCGAGGACGAGATCGCCTCTATTGGCATGGTGCTCGGCGCGAACTGGAACGGCGCCCGGGCGTTCACCTCCACCTCGGGCCCCGGCATCTCTCTCATGGGTGAACTGCTCGGACTCGCCTACTACACCGAGATTCCGGCCGTCATCATCGACGTGCAACGGGTCGGTCCTTCGACGGGCATGCCGACACGAACCCAACAGGGCGACATCTTGACGTGCGCCTACGCCTCGCACGGCGACACCAAGCACATCTTGTTGTTTCCGGCGAATCCTTTTGAGTGTTTTGAGTTCGCCGCGCAGTGCTTCGACTTAGCGGAGCGGTTCCAGACGCCGGTCTTCATGCTCTCGGACCTCGACATTGGCATGAACGACTGGGTCGTGCCGCGACTCACCTGGGACGACGACTACGTGCCCGACCGGGGCCGGGTGCTGAACGACGAGAACCTGGCCGAAATCGCCGAGTTCTTTCGCTACGCCGACGAGGACGACCAGTTCGTCACGCCGCGCACGCTCCCCGGCTCGATCTCGAAGGGTGCGTACTTCATTCGAGGTTCTGGTCACGACAAGTACGGGCACTACACCGAGATACCCGACGAGTACCAAGAGGTGATCGACCGTCTGAAACTAAAGCACGCCGCCGCGGCGCCTCACGTGCCCGCGCCGATCGTCGAACGCCGCAAGGGAGCCAAGGTCGGCGTGATCACCGTTGGTAGCTGCGACCTCGCGGTCCGCGAAGCCCTCGAGGAACTGGAAACCCAAGGTGTCGTCGCGGACTTTCTGCGCGTGCGGGGATTCCCCTTCGTGGACGAGGTTCGACGCTTCGTCGAAGAGCACGAGCGCTGCTTTGTCGTCGAGCAGAATCGCGACGCGCAGCTACGTTCGCTCATTTCAATCGAGACGGGCGTCGCGATCGAGAAGATGAATCCAGTCCTGGCCTATGGGGGGTTCCCCCTAAGTGCCCAGCAGGTCGTTGACAGCGTGCTCACCCAGATGGAGATCCCCTAATGCCTTCGATTCTCAAACCCTTCATTCCCCTGAACCCACTGCCGAAGAATGAACTCGGCCTCACCGTGCGCGACTACGAGGGTGCGATGTCGACGCTCTGCGCGGGCTGCGGTCACGACTCAGTGACGGCCGCCATCAGCCACGCCTTCTTCGAACTCTCGACGCCACCGAATCGGATCGCGAAGTTGAGCGGGATTGGTTGTTCTTCCAAGACGCCGACCTACTTCGTTCGAGGAGCGCACGGCTTCAACAGCGCGCACGGGCGCATGGCCACCATCGCCACCGGCGCCAACGCCGCGAATCGCGAACTTACCTACATCGGGATATCGGGTGACGGGGACTCGCTCTCCATTGGCCTCGGTCACCTCATGCACGCCATGCGCCGCAACGTCAACATGGTCTACGTCATTGAGAACAACGGCGTCTACGGTCTCACGAAGGGCCAGCTCTCGGCCTCGGCGGACATTGGTTCGAGTCCGAAGAAGGGTGAGGCGAACCTGCTCGCGCCAATCGATCCCATCATGTTGGGCCTGACCCTGGGCGCAACGTTTCTCGCACGCAGTTTCTCGGGCGACAAGGAGCAGTTGATTCCAATCTTGAAGGCCGCCGTCGCGCACCGCGGCTTCGCGATGATCGACGTGATCTCACCGTGCGTGACGTTTAACGATCACGAGAGTTCGACCAAGAGTTACAAGTTTGTTCGTGAGCACGAGGTGAAGGAAGTCCAAACGGACTTCGTGCCCATCCAAGTGCCCATTCGCGAAAAGATTCCGAGCGACGGCGCTAAGGCCGTCACGATGCACGACGGCAGCGTGTTGCGCTTTCGTTCCGTCCCGGAAGGTTACGACCCCGCAGATCGGCAGAACGTGGAAGAGTACATTCGCGATCGTCAAAGTCGCGGCGAAATCGCGACGGGGCTGCTCTACCTCAACGAGTCGGGTCCGGAGATGCACGAACTAAACCACACGCCCGAAACCGCCCTCAATGGTGTCCCCTATTCGAATCTCTGCCCGGGGGCCGGCGAGTTGGCGAAGTTACAAGAGGACTTTCGCTAGTTTCGCCCTAAGGTCGGTGCTGAGGTGACCGTGGAGAAGCGTCCAGAGATAGAAGAAGTTCTCGGCGGTGAGAGCGCCTGTTACGCCCACCTCCTCTGTGAAGAGTGCGGTGGTGTGCTCGACGATTCTCATCGCCCAGGGTGCCTCCAGGGTGACAACCGCGACGACGAACCCGTGAACGACGACGAAGAACTCGACTCCCCGAGGTAGTAACCCCCGTTTTGTCGTCACGAAATTGCCACACTTCTCGTTTTGCGGGTCACCGGTACGCCAAGAACGCGCTTTCATAAACAATTCTTTAACAACTCGCCACGTCGAGGATTACGAACAAATCGAGCGACAACCTTTTGTGTATTGACAGAACGTGGGGTAACGAATAAAAAGTCGTGAAAGTGCTCCAATGAATGCGCTCGATTCTCAGGAGCTTCCCAAAAAGCGGTAACTAACCTTGGTGTATGGGTAACTTGTCGGCTGCTCCCATAAGAGTCGCCGTTGTCGATGACCACATCATTGTCTCTGAGATGCTGGCTCTTTCAATCTCGAAAGAGAGTGACCTCGAACTCGTCGACATCGCGGGAAACGTAGCCGACGCGCTCGATCTCGTTCGACGTAATCGACCGGACGTCGTTCTCGTGAACTTTCGACTGCCCGACGGCGACGGCGTCGACGTCGTTAAAAAGATTCTCGAGGAGTTTCCCGACACTCGCGTCGTGATGCTTTCGGGCAGCGTCAACCACGAGGTGCGCGCGCAGTCCATTGGGGCCGGCTGCGTACGATATCTCGGACGAGACCGCTCTATTCGTGACATTATCAACGCCGTACGATCGGCCGCCCACGATGATCTCATCCGCTCCGACGAGTTCACGAGCCTCCTCGATCAGTGGCGTACCACGCCCGAGCGCTGAAGAGTGCCACTTCGCGCGAGAGTATTCGCGCGGATTCGCTTTGGAAGATGTTTAGAAATTCGACACTCACGACCTAACGAGTGAATCAACGTTATCTTTCTCATCAGTTCATCTCAATTCGTGTCTCACGCAAATAATGTTCACTTCTCAATTTCCATGCTGAACGGTTTGTGGAACATCTGACTACTATGAGAACCAAGTTCATTCGACGGTCCTCTCAAATTTGTCGCTGCGTCGTTGGGAGTGGCGAAAACGAGAAGGCCTCGATGGACTAGGGCAACCAGGGAGGAAGAACGATGTCGACTAGAAGACTTCGCGTCGCACTAAGTATCGCGGTCTTAGGTATTACGGGACTCTCCAGTGGCCTCGTGAGTGTTACCAGCGCGTCGGGCGCGTCGGGACCAAAGTTGGTGGTGGCGCCGTCGACGAATCTGCGCAACGGCGAAACCGTCCACGTTTCTGGAAGCGGCTTCAAAGCCGGCGATACGGTGTACATCGTCGAGTGCCTGGTCAAGGCCAAGGGCCAGTCGGGTTGCAAAGTGAGTGGCATTCCGCCGTACGCGACGATTACGACCACGGGCCTGCTACCGAGGACGACGTTCAAAGTCGTGACGGGGACAGTGGGCACGGGTAAGAGCGCGGGCAAGTGCGGCACCACCAAGACCAATCTGAAGAGCTGCGCCGTGAGTGCTGGCAACGCCACGGGTGGCGACACCGCCGTCAAACCCATCGTCTTTAAGGCACCAGCGAAGAACTAGGTTGACGTCAATCACATGGATGATCGCGTCACCCGAGTGCGCGAAATGCGAAACGTCGCGTTGGAGAACTTCGCGTCAACCGGCAGCATGATATTGGCAGTGAGAGCGGTTAAAGGTGTCGATTCTCGCCCCGGCGACCTCGTGAATTGAAAGGGGCACATGCACGAGCACAACGGCTACCCGTCACTCGGTTCCCGCACGCTCCAAGAGCGACGCACCACCTTTGCTGACCATCTAAAGGCCCACTTCAGCTTCGCGTCGCTCCTGGCAATTCTGTTTCTCACGTTCCTCGACAACACCATCGCCAGCGCCGTTCTCACGAGCGTGCAGGCCAAACTGCACGCCGGCGTCACGCAACTCCAGTGGGTGGTCGGTGGCTACGCGCTGGCCTTCGCCAGCCTCATGTTGATCTGTGGTTCGCTCGGCGACAACTTCGGCCGCAAAAAGGTGATGTTGATTGGCGTCGTCATCTTCTGTGGCGGATCGCTCGTCTGCGCGTTCGCTTGGTCGCCCACTGCACTCATCATCGGGCGAGTCATCATGGGGGTTGGCGCCGCTGGATCAGAGCCCAGCACGCTCTCGATGATTCGTCACATCTACCCCGACAAGAAGGCGCGCGCTCGAGCGCTCGGCGCGTGGGCCGCGGTCAGTGGTCTCGCGCTCGCTCTGGGACCGGTGATTGGTGGCGTGCTCGTCGGACTGTGGTCGTGGCGCGCGGTCTTCTGGTTCAACTTCTTCTTTGGCATGATCGTTCTCTTCGTCGCGGCCATCGCGCTACCCGAGAGCGTGAACGAGATCCGTCGACGCATCGACGGTTACGGCTTCGTGCTCGCGACGGTAGCACTCGGCTTCGGCACGTTCGCCACCATCGCTGGCGAGACGTGGGGGTATCACTCGAGTGGCGTCCTCACGCTCTACGCGATCGCGGGACTTAGTTTCATTATCT
>PLZP01000040.1 GCA_003152215.1 Acidimicrobiaceae bacterium
GGGGTGCTTCGTAATTCCTCGTCGAAGGTGCTCAATCGACTCGGTCCGCTGAGTGGGTAGCCAAAGCATTCAAGATGCTCCAGTCGCTTGATAGGGATTTTGCTATCAGCTCTTGTCGTTTGGGGGTCGTACGATATGGCAATGCCGTGGAATGAGAACACCGTGAGCGACGTGGGCGATGAAATTGCCGCCTGTCTCGCGAAGGGAGATTTCAATTCGGCAATTCGACTGGCGTTTCGCTTCTTGGAGCGATATGACAAATCCGATTGGGCAACTCGGGAACGCATCACAGCCGGGCCGCCATCGACCACGGGCAGCGATCAATTCGACGCGCTCTTGGCCGGAATTGTTGAGTTTGCCTGTGCTTCGCACGGCGTGGCCAACAGCTGACGTAGACGCAGTATTCGTGCCATCAGGAGAGATCCTGACGGTGGCATCCCGAGTGGCTGAAAAGTTAAATCTCGAACCTGACTGGCTAAACGATGGTGCGAAGGCATTCAAGCCCGGCGAAGACAAGGATCAGATAGGTGTTTATGAAGGGCAGCATCTCAGCGTCGCTGCGGCGTCGCCCAAGTACCTCCTCGCAATGAAACTGATGGCTTCACGCGTGGAACGAGACCAAGACGACATTCGCGAGTTGTACAAACTCTGTGGACTTACGACGGCCGAGCAAGGTCTGAATCTCTTGGTTTCCTACTATCCAGAACATCAGATACTGCCTAGGGTTCAGTTTCTGCTCCAAGAAATGTTCCCTCAGTCGCACGAAAAGAAGCGCGACACCGGGTTGTCGCGTTAGCGATTGGGGTGAGCACTTCAAACTGATGCTTATGAGTTCTTGGCACTTTCTCTCACACGAGATCCACGACCTCGGCTCAGGGCCCGAATTTCACGAAATAGAAGAATCGAAAAATGTCTTCGGTGTCCTTTTCGGGCGCGTTGTTGTTTGCACCAAGAAGTCTTAGATGGAAGACTCTGCGAGCACTTGCTCGGTAGATGCATTGGCGGGAGGACGACGTGGCTACTCGAATTGATCGGTCTGATTCCAAGGCGCGCGAAGTCGACGTCGCGATTGTGGGAGCGGGTTTTGCGGGTCTCTACCTGCTGCACCGGTGTCATGGGCTGGGATTGTCGGTCGTGGCGTTTGATGTCGCCGATGACGTGGGCGGCACTTGGTACTGGAATCGCTACCCCGGAGCGCGATGTGACGTGCCGACGACCGATTACTCCTTTAGCTTCGATCCCGACATTGACAAGGAATGGACTTGGTCAGAGAAGTACGCCACGCAACCCGAGATCCTGCGGTACCTGCAGTTCGTCGCCGCTCGCTACGACCTACGACGCGATATCGAATTCTCGACGCGCGTGGAGGCGGCGATCTGGGAAGAGGAGAGTCAGCGCTGGCGAGTCCGGACGGATCACGACGACGAAGTTGTCTGTCGATTCTTCGTGATGGCGAGTGGATGTCTCTCGATGCCCAAGGCACCCGAAATTGAGGGCGCCAACGACTTCGAAGGAGACGTGTACTTCACCAGTACGTGGCCCCACGCTGGCGTGGATTTCACGGGCAAGCGGGTCGCCGTCATCGGCACGGGCTCGTCCGCCATCCAGTCGATTCCCATAATCGCTGCACAAGCGGCCCATACGACCGTCTGGGAATGTCAAGTCAATTTGGCCCCGCCGTGCGCATTTAAATTGGCCCCACCCAGGAAGAAATGGCGTCTCGTAATCTGACGGGGTGAGTGATTGGGATCCCCACGGGCCGCCAGTAGCCAACGTTCTCCAGTTGCGCGTGAGTTTGACGGATTTTGAACCGGTCGTCTGGCGCCGAGTACTCGTCCCAGACACCATCGCTTTGCCCAAACTGCATCGCGTAATGCAACAGTTGATGCTGTGGTGGAACTACCACCTGCACACCTTTGAGATCGGGGACGTGCAGTATGGCCAACCCGAACTTGATGAGGATGACGATTTCAACTGGCGCAACGAGCGAGGCGTGAAGATCGCTGGACTCGTGCCGGTCGGGAGCTCCTTGGAGTACTCCTATGACTTCGGCGACAACTGGGGGCTGCTGATAGAAGTGGAAGCGGCCTTTCCGGTGCAGTTCGCCCTTAAGCACCCCGTGTGCTGTGACGGTGAGTTCGCGGCGCCTCCCGAAGACGTGGGCGGCACTGGCGGCTTTCGCCAGTTCCTCGATGCGCTAGCGGATACGAGCGACGAAGAGCACGAGAACTACGTGGAGTGGAGCGGCGGCAACTATGACTTTTCGCGCTTCGACCTGGCCGAGATCAACGCTCGTCTCCAGCAGACTCCCTAGCTCTTCTTTGCCCGTCGGGCCTGCGTGGACTTGAGGCGATAACTCTCTGAGCCGGTCTCGATGATGTGTGCGTTAAAGGTCAACCGGTCAATGATGGCGGCGACCAGCCGGGCGTCAGTGATGACCTTGCCCCACTCGGAGAAGGGCAGGTTGGACGCCGTCGCGATGGAGGACCGCTCTTCGCGCTCGGTGAGGATCTGAAAGAGCAGTTCGGCGCCGCGGGTATCGAGTTGGACGTAACCGAGTTCGTCGAGCAACAACAGGTCGACGCGTCCGTAGCGGGCGATGAGTTTGGAGAGCCGTTTCTCGTCGGCCGCCTCGGCCAGTTCGTTCACCAACTGCGCGCAGGTCACGTAGCGCACCGAGCGACCCTGCTCACACGCCGCCATGCCGAGCCCGATCAATAAGTGACTCTTGCCGGTGCCCGAATCCCCGAGCAGCACCACCGGTTCGCCACGCTCGAGGTAGCCACCGCCCTCGAGGGCCGCCACGGTGGCGGGGTTCACGCTCGTTGACTGGCTGAGGTCGAACTCCGCCAGCAGTTTCGTGCGCGGAAACCCCGCCGCCTTCACCCGACGCAGTCGGCGCCGTTCGTCGCGGTCGTCCACTTCGCAGAGCAGCACGGCGGCTAAGAAGTCCAGGTGCGTCTGGTGACGCCGCGTGGCCTCCTCGGCGAGGTGCGGGCCCACGCGCTTCACCGTGGGCAGTCGCAGCGAGTGGGTCGTGAGCGCCAGAGAAGCGAGCGCCGCGTCGCTCACTGGGCACCCGTCAGCGAGTCGTAGTGAGCAATGCTCGGCAACGCGCGATCAAAGTGCGCGAGCGCGTCGGGCACGACCACGGGAGTCAGTGTCTCGTCGAGCGACCGTCGGGCCTCGATCGCGACGATTGCCGCGTCGTAAGAGTGAAACTCGCGAGCCCGGCGCATGCCCGCAACGACGAGCGACGCGCTCATCGTGCGCTCTAAGAGCAGGACGTCAATCAGCGCGCGCGTGCCCGCCGCGTCGCCCAGGTGCCGGCGAGCACCGGCCCAGAACCCGTCGTGCGCACTCGTGAAGCGCCCGGTCGCTCGAGCGCTCGCTAACGCCGTGGCTCCCGACAACGCGCCGGGCTTGTGGCTCAAGGTCTCGAGGTAGTGGTCGAGGACGAGCACTTCGCGACCCTTGCCCGGGGCTCGGTCGTGGGTCGCGAGTAGTCGAGCGTCGTCGTAGAGGGCGACGGTATTGGCCCCGAGGCGCACGGTCACTTTTCGCCCCATCACGGTGACCGGCACCGAGTAAAAGTTTTGACGCACGCAGACCCGTGACTTGGTGTCGACGCGCGCTCGCAGCACCAGCTCGCTCGCGAAGGGCTCAGCTGGGAGCGCGCGCAGGTGGGGCGCTTCGAGCGAGAAGTGCTCGCCCACGCTGAGGCGTCGTCCCTCGACGTGACGTTGGTCGTCGCGTTCGTCGCCACCCCGCACGAGTGCTTGAAGTTCGAAGAGACTCGCGACGCTCGGCAGCGGCACGAAGTGGCGACGGCGAAAGCGGCCGATCTCACCTTCGACGCCTCCTTTTTCGTGCGCGCCCTCGACGCCCGGCAGGCAGAAGAAGGCGTCGAAGAGGTAGTGACTGCGCAGCTGCGTGAAGCGTTCGGATTCGACGCGACTGCGACCCTTCAAGACGCGCACCACGGCGGTCTTTAAGTTGTCGTAGCGCACGCGAGTGGGCACGCCGGCGAAGTGCTCGAACGCGCGCACGTGGCCCTCGATGAAGACCTCTTGGGCCTGGTTGTAAGAGACGAAGTGGAAGGCTCGGCCACTGGCCGAGAGGCGCATCACGAACATCCAGGCCTCCACCATGTCACCCTCGAGCACGAAGGAGAACTGGCCGAAGTCGACTTCGGCCTCTTCACCCAAGGGGTGCGACTGGGGAACCATGACTTGAGGAACGCCGAAGGCTCGTTGCCTTTTCGCCGCTGCGACGTAGCGTCGAACAGTCGACTCCGAGATCTCGGCGTCGTGCTCTTCCACGAGTCGCTGAAAGACTCGTCGCGCGGTGTGGCGCTGCTTTTTCGGTGCAGACTTATCCGCCTCGAGCCACCCGTCAATAACCGGGATCCAGCGCCCCAGCACCGGAGAGATTCGCTCGGTCGAAGCCCTTGGCGGTGGCACCGCACTCTCCAAAGCTTGACGAATCGTTCGCCGGTGAACTCCGTATTTCTCGGCGAGAGCTCGGATGGAAACCTCATCCGGACCGAAGTGGGCTTTGCGTATTTCTTCGAACATTATTGATTTGGACCTTGACGTCATGGCCCTAGATTTCCAGCCCGCGGCGTTAGTCGCGCACTCCACCAACGCTGGTCACCAAGGGGGCCAAATTGGATGCTTAAGGTGGGGCCAAATCAGGTAATCACACTCAACCGTCTTTCAACGAACCCCGAATTTCTCGATTCCCGCTCATAACGGACCGCCGCCAGAGGATCGACTGGCCGCTCTGGCGAGCGACCGCACCGCGTACCGCGAATCGGCTCGCTGGTCGCGCGGTGGAGTACCCATGCCGCCAAACGAAGTGACGGGCGTCACGGCGAGCGACGAAGTCGCTCGCTCCAGATTCGAGTCAGCGTGGGAGAAGGGTGAGCTCTTCGAGATTCTCGGGGTATTCACGGACCAGAGCACGAATCTCGCTTCCAACGCCATCGTCGCCAACATGATTCGCGAGAAGATCCGCGAGAAGGTGGACGATTCCGACACCGCCGAGGCGCTCTGTCCTCAGGACTATCCCTTCGGTACGAAGCGTCCTTGTTTGGATACCAACTACTACGAGACCTTCAACCGTGCCAACGTCGAGCTCGTCGATCTGCGAAGAGAACCAATCAAGAGGATCACGCAGATGGGTCTCGAGACGTCGAAGCGATCACTCCACTTCGACGTCATCGTCTACGCCACGGGTTTCGATGCGATGACCGGAGCGATCGTGGCAGTGGACTTCGAAGGTCGAGATGGAGTGACCCTAAAGGACAAGTGGGCCGCCGGTCCTTCAACGTACCTCGGTCTCATGACAGTTGGTTTCCCCAACTTCTTCATGATCACCGGTCCCGGGAGTCCATCCGTGCTCTCCAATATGGTTGTATCCATTGAGCAGCACGTCGACTGGATCGTCGACTGCATCGCCTTCCTCGACCGGCACCGGTTCACCCAGATTGAGCCGACGCCTCGGGCCCAAGAGGGATGGGACCGCCGCGTCGCCGATTGTGGCGCGATCACGTTGCTGCCCAGTACGAACTCTTGGTACATGGGCGCGAATGTACCCGGCAAGCCGCGCATGCTGCTTCCCTACATCGCCGGTGTGGATCGCTACCGAGCGGTCTGCGACGAGGTCGTCGAATCGGACTATCTGGGTTTCCACTTGAAGGGACCTGGCGTCGAGCAATGTAACGATGGGGTGGTTCGCCGCCTGCAATTGGACGTGACGATGATGCTCGAGGCAATGGCGTCGATGGGCCTGCCGCCTCTCGAGAGTTTGACTCCGACTGACGCGCGAGCCTTCTGGGATGCCGGGTCCTCGATGTTGCCGCCAGGACCCGACGTGGGTGAGGTCGTCAACGGCGTGTTTCCAGGTCCAGATGGCGAGCTCGCCTATCAGCTCCTTCGTCCCCCGACCAAGGGTCCGCATCCGACGGTGCTCTACTTCCACGGAGGCGGCTGGCTGCTCGGTAGTGAGACGTCCGACGCGCCACTGTGTCGTGACCTATGCGTGCGCGCGGATGCGATTATCGTGTCCGTCAATTATCGTCATGCGCCCGAGTATCCGTTCCCCGCGGCCGTTGACGACGCGCGCGCGGCGTTGCGCTGGGCCGCGTCGAACATCGAAGAGTTCGGGGGTATCGAGGGACGTCTCGTCGTCGCGGGTTACAGCGCCGGGGGGAACCTCGCTGCCGTGGTCTGTCAGGACGCGCGCAATCGTGGCGACGTGTCAATCGACGGCCAACTACTGATATGCCCCGTCGTCGATTTCGATTTCAACAGAGTCTCGTACGTGGAGAATGCTGAGGGTTACCTGCTGACGAAATCGTTGATGCAGTGGTTCTCGGATCTGTACGTCGTTCCTGAATGTCGTGCCGATCCACAGGCGGCGCCGTTGCTGGGACATCTCGAGGCTCTCCCGCCGACGTTGATCGCCACAGCGCAGTTCGATCCCCTCCACGACGGGGGCGTCGCGTACGCGCACGCACTCGAAGCGTCGGGGGTGCCGGTGCGCCACGTCGAAGGATTAGGTCAGACGCACACGTCGCTACCAATGGTCGACGTGATCATCTCCAGCGCGCCGGTCCGTGCCGATATTGCCTCTTGGCTTCGTGAACTCTTCAACACGCCAGTGCGCGCCACGCGACGTTAGAGGGATTGAGACCCCGGCTCTCTCTTCGTGACGTCCGGAGTTGCCATGTTTGGTACGACTCGATCATTTTTTGATCTACGTTCGTCAATGTCCACAGTGTGCCCGACACGGCAAAGGAAGGAATTGGTGGTCCTAAAGGCAACGTGGTGACCCGTCTTCGACATCCAGCCGAAGTCCGAAAAGAACGCCTCTGTCCGTGACGGTGGCAATGGCCCAGGTTGACCCGAAGTTTGAATCCTGTTAGCGGGCGGAGAGGGGTCTTCACCCAACTTTTACGTCTGATTCTTCAGCAGTGCAAGACGCCGCTTGAACTCCTCTTCATTCAACTCTCCTCGAGCGAATCGCTCATTCAAGATGTCAATCGCTGGAGTCGTTGGGGAAGTGGAGGCCACTCCACCGTGAACGTGGCCGTTGTGCCGCACCAGAACCACAACTCCGAACACGAGAACTGTCCAGAAGACAACCATCCCGAAGATCATCACGGCCCACCAGCCTCCGGACATTCCTTGGTTGTACCAGCCGTACATCATCGTCAACCTCCGGATCGACCCCCAAAATTTGATACCTAGGGGGAGTATATGTACGACGACGGTGGAATTGGCTGGGCAAATTAAGGACATTCGTCACTAGTTCACGAGGGAAGAGTCTCGGTACGATTCGGACCGTGGGTTGCCTTGGTAGTCCCTTCACTTTGCTGGAGCGAAGCCCTCACCTTTAGGCAAAGAGTCAACGTGTCGACCCGATTATTGGAGGGCAATGAGTACTGAGCCACATCAACCGCGTCGGCGGACGCAATCGTCCATTGTCTTCATCCTCCTGCTAGTCCTCCTACTGGGTACTGGGCTCAGCGTATGGCTATCAATCGGCTCGTCCAACTCTCACGTAGGTCCCGAGGGTGTACTCGTATTCAATGTGCCGGACTTGGCCAGTTCTTCTTCAACCCTTAGCGGCAGAAGCGTTGATGGCATCTCGTGCCGGACAGAGGCGAAGGAAGTGGTGAAGTACCACGTCCACGTCCACGTGGCGGTCTACTTCAACGGAGACATGCAGCGCCTGCCAGCGGGTATTGGCATAACGAAGCCCCAGGCCGTGGAGCACTATTCTCAGGGACCCTTTGATGACGTCGGAATCTACGACTGCCTCTACTGGCTGCACACGCACGTTGCCGACGGAATCATCCACGTGGAAGCCCCGGCGAAGCAGCAATTCACACTCGGTCAGTTCTTCGACATATGGAACCAGCCACTTGATCCGAATCAGGTGGGGCCGGACAAGGGAAGCGTCGTCGTATTCGAAAACGGAAAGAAGCTGGACGGCAACCCCCGATCGATTCCGCTGCTTCCCCACGGCGTAATCCAGATTGATGTCGGCAGCCCAGTCGTGCCGTTTCAGCCTCTCGCCTACAAGGTGACCGGCGGCTGTGGGGCAGGGACCAACAGCTGTACATCGGGAAAGCTCTAAAAGAATCTCCTTCAGTATTGACGTTTGACTTTTGTAGGACCTTCTAGCAAGAGGTGGCGCGAGTAGTTGGCCCAATTAGATTTCACCCACCCTTTCAAGGTGGCGGCACGGGTTCGAATCCCGTTGGGGGTGCTTCGTAATTCCTGGTGACGATCGATTTCAGTTCACCGGGCGTGTAGGTCGATGTTGCCGTTTTTCCGCAGAAATAGGGCCGCTAATGCCCAGTCAATGCCCAAAACCACCTCAAATTCGATGAAAGATTCTGCGAAACACTTGCAGGGAAACGGTTTAAGCAAATTTATCTCGACCACCGTTTTCAGGAGGTGTTCAACATGCCGCGCCAAATCACGTCGCCGTCTGAACCAGCGTCAGACTGTGACTCGGCCAATGTCAGTCTCATGGGTGTCGCATAGGCTCCCAGGAATGGCGACGGCGCGACTGGGTTTAACGGCGCTGGACTGCTCTGACCCTTCCGTCCTCGCTGACTTCTGGGCGGCGCTCCTCGGCGGCGAAGTCGCACATCGCAACGACGAGTTCCACGCTGTCAAGGTGGACGAAGACTGGCTGGTCGCTGTCAAGGTTCAGGACTATAAGCCGCCCACTTGGCCGGACCCGACCGTGCCGAAAC